>NZ_BDGM02000018.1:0-64455 GCF_001748485.2 Tepidibacillus sp. HK-1
CTTTGCCGCCGGCTTCCTTCAGATTCCACCTCACGATGGACACCCTTGCCTTAGGCTAATGGTTGGTTGCTACATACCCCCATAACGGACTTTCACCGTCTAGTTAATCGCCATGCGTGGCGCACTAAAAAAGTATATTGCAAACGTATTAAAACGTTGCAATATACTTTTTTTAAACCTGTTCATATTCACCTTCAGGTAAGTGAATCCATCTTTTTAGGTATCCTTGCTCATAAAGGGCCTTGATTAGAATCAATAAAACTGGAGATAAAATAATACCTGCTACTCCAAATAATGATAAAGAGATAACCATAAATGAAAGCATCGTAAAAGCCGAAACTCCTAAAGAATCCCCCGTTATTTTCGGTTCAGCAATCTGTCTAAAAACAATCACAACAGCAAGTAGAACAGCAATCCAAATTGCGGTAAAAGTTTGGCCAACAATGAGTAGATAAATAATCCATGGAATAAATAAAGACGAGACCCCAAGTAAAGGAAGCAAGTCAAACAGTCCTGCCAACAAAGAAATAGAAAAAGCATTTGGAATCCTAAGGATTAGTAAACCGATAAAAATGATGATAAAAGTAAATGTAATTAATTTTAATTGGGCTTTAATATACAGTACGATTCCTTTAATGACATTTTCTTTTAAAAACCTATAGGCCTTTTTAAACGTTTTCGGGGTTTTCTCATTTGCAATTTTTCTCCAAACCGTAATCTCAATGCTTAAAAAATATGCTAAAATCACACCGATAACAAAATTGACGACTAAACTAGATAAAGAGGTAATCGAAGAAAAAATCGTTAATAAAACCACAGATAAGAGCTTTGAACCCTTTTCCGCAAAATCAATTAGGTATTGTTTTGCTTTTTCAACCACATCTGGTGGAAGAGCATTGATTTCCCCTTGAACCATATCAATCTTTTCAGAGAGTTCAAATTGTAACTGGTAAATATAATCTGGTATCATCTGTGATAAATGATAGATTTGTGTAGCAAAAATAGCTCCTAATGTAATCACAATACTTAATACAACTAGAATAAAAACGAGTGTAGAAATAGTTGTCGCTGTGATTTTTTTTAGTCCTTTTTTATGTAGGAATTTTGCTAAAGGTTCAATCATTAAGAAAATCACCAATGCAAAAAAGATTGGCTTGCCTATGCTATAAAGAAAACTAAAAACATACATGATTAAATAGACGGTTAGTACAATAAGGAATAGATCAAAGGCAGTCCGTCCATATTTTTTATAAAAAGATAGCATTCTGATTGATCACCACCTATATTTTACATCTCTATCTTTTTCATTGTTGACGTAAAACTGTTTTTTTAGCCAAATTGGGTAACTTTATTTTATTCTACTTTTCTACTCTTTTTCCTGCATAAAACTAAAAACCCTTTTTTAAAAAGAATGATTATATAAAAATCATGTCCTTTAAAATAGGAGTTCATACCCATTTATTAATTCAACTGTTCTTTCTTAATTGAACCTTCCTGTATTAGAAAGACAGAAATAAGAATCATGAGAATTCCTGCCAATTGATGCCATGACAAATAATCACCAAATTGTAGGATTCCAATCAGGGTAGCAACAATAGGTTCAATGGTTGCAGTAATCGAAGCCCTACTAGATTCCACATAGGATAAGCCTTTAGTATAGAGAATATAAGCTAATGCCGTTGGAAATAATCCAAGTCCAATTATGTAGGTGAAAGCTTTAAAAGAAACCATTAAATTGAAAGACGTCCATATCCGGGTAGTGGGGACAAGGACAATACTCGCAAATACAAAGGTATAAGTTGTAATTGTCAACGGTTTATACTTCTTTAAAGCAGCTTTCCCAAAAATACTATATAAGGAATACCCTACCCCTGCCCCAATCCCCACAAGAAACCCATAGGTTGAGATCTGTGTAGATTCCATATTTGGCAAATATCCAATCACAAACATAATGCCAATAAAAGTTATAAAAAGGGAAACTAGCTTTTTCTTTGTAAACCATTCTTTAAAAATGATACGAGAAAGGATTGTAACAAAGGCAGGTGCAGTATAAAGGAGTATAGCGGCTAATGAAAGAGAAATCTCTTGAATAGCAGTAAAATAGCTCCAATTAAAAAAAACAATGCTAAAAATTCCTGTACCGACAAAATAAAAGCTATCTTTTAAATTTATTTTTAACAATGACCGATCTGTAAAATAGACATAGGGTAACAGAATCATTGTGGCCATCATTACTCGAATCGCAACGACTTCAATAGGAGATAAACCAAACTGATATAATCCTTGAACAAAAATACCAATGATTCCCCAAAAAACTGCGCTTAGTGCAATGAAAAGGTAAGCCCATCTCTTCATCCCTTCACCTCTGCTTACTCATGATATTCGTTTTCATTATATCGATGAGAGCTGATTCAACACTTGCAAATTGAAATTGAAATCCGCTGTCAAGTAATCTCTTAGGCAATACCTTTTGCCCTTTTAAAACCATGTCAGACATTTCCCCCAATGCTAAACGTAAAAAAAGTGCAGGTGTATACATCCAATAAGGTTTATTCATCGCCTTTGCTAAATATCTGTAAAAATCGCGCATTCTGACTGGATTAGGCGCTGTCGTATTGATCGGACCATCGATGGTGTCATTTTTAAGTAAAAATTGAACGGCTTTTATCAGGTCACTTAAGTGAATCCAAGAAAGCCAATGATCTCCTTTTCCAATGGGGCCACCAATATAAAATCTAAATGGTAATCCCATCTTTTCTAGGGCTCCACCATTCCCCAGCACAACCCCAATGCGCAGGATAACCACTCTAACCCCAAATTTCTCTGCACGAATCGCTTCTTTTTCCCAGGCATTACTTACCTTTGCCAAAAAGTCTTGCCCAACACCATGATCCTCTGTAATCTCTTCATCTTCGTGCGCACCATAATAGCCTACTGCAGAGGCATTAATAAGTCCTTTAGGCTTCACTTGTAACTTTTCGATGAAGTCAACCATTGCCCTTGTTGTTTCCGTTCTACTTTTTATAATTTCTTCTTTTCTCCTTTGCGTCCAACGGCCACTGCCAATCGATTCACCAGCGAGATTGATGATATAATCAATTTGATATGTTTTTAACAACGATGAGTTAGCTGCGATGATAGATTCCCATTGTAGGAGTTTCACTTGTTCACCTAACAAAGTCCTTGCTTTTGCTATATTTCTGGTTATAACACTAACATGATGGCCATCTTTTAATAGGGATTTGATCAATTCCTTGCCAACAAATCCCGTACCTCCAACAATTAAAATATTCATTAAATCAACTCACTCCCAAATTATTAAAGTTTCATCTATACAAAAAAGCTTAGCCATCTATAAAACCCGCGATGAACTAAGCTAATCTGTCTATTTCCTTATGTGGAATCGCTTGCTCCAAAACGACTAATCCAAAAATAGTTCACAATACGCTTGGCAAAAATCCATAGTAACAAACTTAAGAAGAAAAGAATTATTGGTCAACTTAATCGTTTGAAGTTGTGGTATGATGGAGCTGTAAATGCGATATCTTTTACCCCACTTTTCCTTTTTTATCATTGTATCATAAAGCAACTCATTATTGTCTAAATGATCTATTTTTTCTTTTAAAGTTTCTATCCATAAACACAGTAATAGCTTTATATTTTTCGTTCAACATATTTCTGTCATAAAAATTTTCGATAAATTTCTACAGATTAAATTTTATTTTTAATAGGAATATGAAGTTTAATATCGGGTTCATCAACTAAAGGATTAAAACTTCAGGATATTCTTCCAGATGCTCTAACGTTTCTTGGTATTTTCTTCTATCCATATTGGGGTTAATTGCATTAGCAATAATTTTTTTCAATCTTTACTTCCATAAAATCAACCTTTCTCTTTTTTTCTTCATGACAAAATTGATAAAATTTTACTAATGATGATAAAATTGATTAAGGAGAAGGGATGTTGATGATAATGCAGGGATGGCTTGCTTTGATTATCTATGTGATATTAGTGATTTCTTCAATTGCTGCCTGGATAAACACCAAAATTATTTTAGAAGAAATTGATAAAATCAAAAAGCATATAGGAATGCCAGAAGAAAAACCTATTGATTCTCTAATTTCATACGATAACTTGAATGATGATAAAAAAAAAGGTAATGAAAAAATTTGACTATAACGAAAGATTGGTATTTAGCCAAGCTTTCAGCGTTTTCTATTCCTAATTTCTAAACAAAATAAGTAAATCTCCATATCCTTCACGTCCCATATCTTCTTTTGGGATAAACCTTAATGCCGCTGAATTAATACAATAACGTAGTCCTGTTGGAGCTGGCCCATCATTAAATACATGCCCTAAATAATAGTTCTATTTAATAAAATACAAATGTTTACCTTTTCATAACAAAATATATATGTTAACATTGTATTAGAAAATAATTTTTTGAATAAACTTGTAAAGACCGTAAATGTTAATAGCATCTACGGTCCATACAATAGATTGCCTCAAGGGCGATCGGCATAAATTTTAAGCATAGAAGTTAGACCTCTTAGGCTGCTACGCTCAAGGGAGGTCTACTTCTTTTTTAAGTAGGAAAGTAAAGCAAGGATGAACATTCCAAACATAAACATCAAAGCTAAAGCATCCTTAACTTCCATAGCATCACCTCCTTTCCGGAGATGAGCCAACCGCCCTTGAGAGCCGATTCTATTGCAACCATATTATACCATACAATTTAATACGAACATATGATTTTCTTTATTTTTTATCTTCTAGATCAATCCTATTTTATCTCTCAATTTTTATAGTATTCTGACATTGGCAAATACTATCCCCCCTACTTCATCCATGGTTTATAATATGTCTTATTCCTTTTATTTCTAAAAACCAATTTCATGGAACTGCTTATGGCTTAATTTGAAAAAGTTCTCTACAATCCAGATTAGTCTACTTTCAGTTAAATGAATATTGTATTCCCATGATTACTACAAAATCTATTATTTCTGTTGGAATTTTTTCATTCTCATGAAAATTAACTTGGATCATATTAAATCACCCAACTTTCAGAAAATGTTACTCCACTTAAACTTACCATACCCATCAAAAAATGCTTCATAGTCCATTTTTTTTGAAAAATACATGGCTTGAGCCTTATCTCATTAAATTCCTACATCTCCTACTATTTTGCTTCTACGTTCAAGTAGAATTACGTCACGCCAAATTCCATTTTTCATCTTGCCAAGTTTTTCACGTCTACCAATTTCACGAAAACCACATTTCTTATGTATAGTTATACTTGCCACATTCTCTGGAAAAATACTAGCCTGTAATGTCCAAAAACCGTGTTTTTCAGAACACTTAACCAAATGCTCCAAAAGAGTTTTTCCAATCCCTTTACCTCTGTGTTCTGAGGAAATATACACACTTACTTCAGCTACTCCAGCATAAACAGATCTACTGGAAACAGGACTCAATGCCACCCATCCAAGAACCTTATCTTTCAAACTAGCAACCAATCTACAGGTACTTATATGCCCTAAGTCCCATTTTTCCCAACTTGGAGCTTCGGCCTCAAATGTGGAGTTTTCCGTCTTAATCCCTTCGACATATATAGCTCTTACCTCATTCCAATCACTTACAGTCATCTCTCTAATTTCAAAATTCATTTACAGCTCTCCTTCTCTCGATAGATCTTCTAATTCTTTTCCAGTATTTTCGGGTATAAAGTAACGATCGATTTGATAATCTACATATACGATATAATAATCTCCTTCTTTTTTCAAAACAGCGTACAAGTCCTTATCTTTAAATCTGTAAAATGATTCTTGTGATTTTAACTCATCTGGAAAAAGTTCTATCAGTCATTATTGGTTGGAAAGTCATTGAAAGTAATATTAAGACAGGAAAAAAAAATGGCCAGATAATAAAAAAACTTCTTTTATTAACCAATTCTATATTCGAATGAATTTTTCCTTCATCGTAATCTACGATTACAATTATTTCAATCCACGACTACCTGGTTTTATTGCTGGGATCTTTCCTTCAAGACAAAGAGGGCATGATTCTTTTGAAAAAGATTCAACTTCCATTGAAAGCAGGGCATGAAAAGGAAAACCAAAATCTACGTTTCCATTGCTTCGATCAACGAGTACTCCTACACCGACGACTTCCCCTCCTGATTGCTCTACAACAGAAATGACTTCTTTGACCGATCCACCAGTGGTAACCACATCTTCTACAACTAAAACGCTTTGGCCAGGTTCAATTTGAAACCCCCGTCGTAATGTCATCTTCCCATTTTCTCTTTCACAAAAGATATTTTTGACACCTAATGCTCGTGACACCTCATAACCTACCAATATCCCTCCAACTGCTGGAGAGACGACGACATCAATTTGTTTATCTTGAAAAGGATCAGCTAAACTACTACATAGTTTTGCTGTAATCTGTGGGTATTGCAATACCTGTGCCATCTGCATGTAATGTTTAGAATGACGGCCTGAGGTTAACAAAAAATGTCCTTCTTTTATTACCCCTGTCTCTTGAAAAATGGTTAGAATCTCCTCTTTTGTCATCATTTTATACCTCCTAATATTATTTAATGAAATTCTACTGTCTATCATCTAGTATCTTAGTATCTATCTTTTCTTCCTTTTAATCTTTTAATGATGGTGGCAAATACTTTCGCCGGATTTTCAGCTTCTGTTACAGCTCGGCCAATCACAATGTAATCTGCTCCCAATTGAAAGGCTTTTTCAGGAGTTGTGACTCTTTTTTGATCATGGGTTAGTCCTTTTACTAAACGAATACCGGGTGTAACCGTTAAAAAAGATAACCCAGATTGTGCTTTTATTTTTTTAACTTCTAATGGCGAAGAAACAACACCATCAAGGCCAGCTAGTTGAGCCAATTTGGAATAATGGAGAACAGATTCTTCTACTGTTGAAGGAATACCTATTTCATTTTGGAGCATCGATTGATCTGTGCTTGTCAATTGAGTAACACCGATAAGAAGTGGACGTTTTTGTCCAACCGCCAATGTGTTCTCCATTTGATTTCGTGCAGCTTCCATCATCTTCATACCACCAGCAATATGAAGATTAAACATATCTATCTCTAATCGAGTCAATTGAGCTGCTGTTTTTCCCACTGTGTTAGGAATATCGTGCATTTTTAAATCTAAAAAAATATTTAATCCTTGTTTTTTCAATTTTTCTATCAAAGGATAACCTGTTGCATAAAAAAGTTCCATGCCTACTTTAACATAGCGTAATTGTCCTTCAAAGCGAGAGATAAGCTCTACCGCTTCTGTTTGATTTTTGACATCAAGGGCGACAATCATTCGTTTTCTATAATCTTCCTCTTTCAAAGAGCCGATTTCCATTCTATCAACATCAGTCTGCTCTATCTTCATGCTAGATTCCACCCTTCTCCAGTAAGTTCTGAGATGTAACGAACACCCATTTCATCTAAGACACGATCTAAATCTTGAATCACTTTAGGCATAATATATGGATCGATGAAGTTTGCGGTACCAATAGCAACTGCAGAAGCACCAGCTAAGAAAAATTCCATTACATCTTCTGCTGTCATGATTCCTCCCATACCAATAATTGGGATAGACACATGTTTATAGACTTCGTAAATCATTCGTAAAGCAACTGGCTTAATGGCAGGGCCTGATAATCCTCCCACTTGGTTGGCCAAAATCGGCTTTCTGGTTTTTAGATCAAATCTCATCCCTATTAAAGTGTTTATCATACTTAATCCATCTGCTCCTGCTGCTTCAACTGCTTCTGCCATAGAGACAATATCTGTTACATTAGGTGATAATTTAACAAAAACCGGTACCTGACTAACTTCTTTCACTGCTTTTGTTAGATCATGGGCTGTTTTGGGATCCGTACCAAATGTTATCCCGCCACATTTTACATTAGGACAAGAGATATTGAGTTCGATCATGGCCACTTCAGTTACTGCAGAGATTCTTTTTGCTACCTCCACATAATCCTCTGTCATAGTTCCTGCTACATTCACAATAATCGGTACTTGGTACTTTGCTAACCAAGGGATTTCCTCATTAATGACTGCTTCTATACCGGGATTTTGCAAACCGATTGAATTCAACATTCCGCTTGGTGTTTCAGCAATTCTTGGTGTAGGATTTCCTAGCCTTGGTTCTAAGGTTGTCGCTTTAACAATCACTGCCCCAAGTTGACTCAAATCATATAACTTTGCATACTCTCTACCAAAGCCAAAACAACCAGAGGCAGGCATAATCGGGTTTTTTAATTCAATCTTACCAAGCTTTACTTTTAAACGGGAATTCGTTTGATGATTTCTATCTGATGATAATTCCATCTTACAATTTCACCTCCCGGAAGGAAAAAACAGGTCCATCAGCACAAACTTTTTTATATCCTCTAAGATCTACAGCTTGGTCTACTTTAACCACACATCCATAGCAAGCTCCAATGGCACAACCCATTCGTTCTTCTAATGAGAGATACCCTTCGATCGGCTTATCCATCCATTTTTGTTGAATGGCTTTCATCATCGCTGTTGGACCACATGAATAAAATAGATCCCAATGCTCTTCTTCTTTGATCAGATCTAGAACTGTTCCTTTAGAACCCAAACTTCCATCCATGGTAGCCACTCGAATTTCGCCAAAGCTTGAGAATTGTTCAAGCAAAAAGATATCCTGTTTTGATTGAAAGCCTAGCAATGTTGTGATTTGATGTCCTGTATGCTTTAATTGCTTTGCCAGATAGTAGAGTGGAGGAATGCCAATCCCACCACCTATAAGTAAAAACTGTTGTTTATCTGTTTTGGAAACTGGGAATCCATTTCCTAATGGTCCAAGAACATCAACGATTTCGCCTCTTGTCTTTTGAGTTAGCCTTTTGGTTCCTTCTCCATTCACTCGATAAATCATTGAGATTCGCAGTGTATTTGGGTCAAAATCATGAACACTAATCGGTCTTCGAAGAAAAGGATGATTGGAATCATTTACCCGAATATGGAAAAATTGTCCTGGTTGAGGATACCATTCATTTAGAAAGTCCTCAAAATTTGTATTTGCTTGTAATGTTTTTGGTTCTATCACGATCTGGTAGATTTGATGTGCAATCTCTTTGTTCTCTAACACTTTCATCAGCGATTGTTTCATCAGGAGATCAACTCCCCTTTCCGAACCATCGGTTGAGTAGTTAAAGCAAGCGATTCAAGAACATGCAATAGGGCATAAGCGGTATCTAATGAGGTAAAACAAGCAATCCCATATTCCACTGATTCTCTACGAATACGAAACCCATCCCTTGCTATATCCCTTCCCCTGGTTAAGGTATTGATTACAAACTGAATGTTTCCTGAATGAATTTCATCGATGATATTGGGTTTACCTTCTCGTAGTTTTTTTACTTCGATCACTGAAATTCCATTCTCCTTTAAAAATTGAGCTGTTCCCCTTGTTGCTTTTACCTGAAATCCTAGTTGGACAAAACGACGTATTAAGCTTAAGGCTTCATCTTTATCTTTATCAGCAATCGTTGCTAAAATCGTACCCGATTCAGCAACCCTTACTCCTGCAGCGATTAATCCTTTATATAATGCTTTGGCAAAATTTTGATCGATACCAATCACTTCCCCGGTTGACTTCATTTCTGGACCTAATGTCGTATCTACCCTTCTTAATTTGGAAAAGGAAAAAACAGGAACTTTTACAGCCACAAGATTTGTTGTTGGCGTTAAATAACCAGTTTGATAATCCAAAGACTGGAGTGTTTCACCTAACATGATTTTTGTAGCCAGATTAGCAATCGGAACTTGGGTGACTTTGCTTAGAAAAGGTACAGTCCGAGACGACCTTGGATTTACTTCAATTACATATACTTCATGCTCATGAATGACGAATTGGATATTAAGCAATCCTTTTGCTTGAAGTCCTAATGCCAGTTTTTCAGTGATAGTTACAATTTGTTTCATTTCCGATTCTGTCAATGATTGAGGAGGATATACAGCGATAGAATCGCCTGAATGCACACCTGCTCTTTCGATATGTTCCATAATCCCGGGAATAAGTACTTGCTTCCCATCACAAATGGCATCAACTTCTACCTCTTTACCGATGAGGTAGCGATCAATTAAAACAGGATGTTCAGGTGAAACTTGAACAGCTTGTTCCATGTAATGTGTCAATTCTTCCTGATTATAGATGATCTCCATCGCCCTTCCACCTAGAACATAAGAGGGTCGAACTAAAACAGGGTATCCAAGCTTTTCAGCTACTTGTAACGCTTCTTCTTGTGATAAAACGGTTGTCCCGAGGGGTTGTTTAATTTGTAAATCCTTTAAAAGCTGTTCAAATCGCTTCCGATCTTCTGCTTGATCAATCCGATCTAGTGAAGTTCCGAGAATCGGTATTCCTTCATTTGCGATTCTTTCTGCTAAATTGATTGCCGTTTGGCCACCAAATTGTACAATCACTCCAACCGATTGTTCTTTTTCGATCACATGAAGCACATCTTCAATAGTAAGTGGTTCGAAATAGAGCCGGTTTGACACATTAAAGTCGGTAGAAACTGTTTCTGGATTGTTATTGATAATCACTGCATCATACCCTGCCTCTTGAATCGCCCAGACGGCATGAACGGTGGAATAATCAAATTCTATTCCTTGACCAATTCGAATAGGACCAGAACCGATGACGATTACAGATGGTTTTGTTCCTCTTATCACTTCATCTTCTAGCTCATAAGTAGAATAATAATAAGGGGTATAGGATTCAAATTCTGCTGCACAAGTATCCACCATTTTATATACAGGTTTGATATGCCAGTTTTCCCGTAATGTTCGAATTCCTTTTTCATCTTCTCCTCTCAAAAGGGCAATTTGCTGATCGGAAAAGCCGAGTTTTTTCCATAAGTAAAGCTGATCTTTTGTGATTGGTTCTTGACGAATTTCTTGTTCGATTTCTACTAAACCTTTGATTTTTACTAAAAAGAAAGGATCAATTTGTGTCCATTCATGAACCTTCTTCCATTCCCCACCCCTTCGAAACCATTCAGCAATCAACCACAAACGTTGATCATCTGTTCGCTTGATTCTCTCTTGGATTTGTTCATCATCAAGTTGATCTAAATGTAAGGAGGGTGAAAAAAGACCCACATGTTGATCTTCCATAGAACGAATCGCTTTTTGTAGGGACTCTTCAAAATTCCTCCCTATCGCCATCACTTCGCCTGTTGCCTTCATTTGTGTTCCTAATTTACGATTTGCTGCTTGAAATTTATCAAAGGGCCAGCGAGGAATCTTTGTTACCACATAATCTAAGGCTGGTTCAAAACAAGCATAAGTTGTCTTAGTGATAGGATTTTTTATTTCATCCAAGGTATAACCTAAAGCAATTTTAGTCGCTATCTTCGCAATTGGATAACCTGTAGCTTTTGAAGCTAAGGCACTAGAACGACTTACTCTTGGGTTCACTTCAATCACTTCATATCGTTCACTGTTTGGATCTAACGCGAATTGAACATTACAGCCCCCTTGAATTTGAAGAGCCTCTACAATCTTTAAAGCCGATGTTCTAAGTAATTGGTATTCTCGGTCAGATAACGTTTGACTAGGGGCAACGACGATACTATCACCAGTATGAATGCCCACTGGATCTAGATTTTCCATATTACATACGACAATCTTATTGCCATGCTGATCTCGAATCACTTCATATTCAATTTCCTTATAACCTAATAAACTTTGCTCAATCAGAACTTGATGAATAGGGCTTGCTTCCAGCCCACTTTGTACAATTTCCTCTAATTCTCCTAGATTATGAGCAATACCTCCCCCTGTTCCACCAAGTGTGTAAGCAGGGCGAATAATCACTGGATAGCCTACTTGCTCAACAAATGTATAGGCTTCCTCTAATTGGTAAATAATTTGACTCTCTGGAACAGGTTCCCCGATTTGTTTCATTAGTGAACGAAATCGACTTCGATCTTCAGCATCTTGAATCGCTTTGATGTTTGTTCCAAGCAATTGAACTCCTACTTCGCTTAAAACACCATCATTCTCTAGCTCTACTGCTAAATTCAGTGCGGTTTGTCCACCTAATGTTGCAATGATTCCATCTGGTCTTTCCATCCGAATAATTTTTTTCAAAAAATCAAGGGTTAGCGGTTCCATATACACTTTGTCAGCTATTTGTGTATCAGTCATGATCGTAGCAGGATTACTATTGACTAATATTACTTCCATTCCTTCCTCTTTGAGTGCCTGACAAGCTTGTGTACCAGCATAATCAAATTCTGCGGCCTGACCAATGGTAATCGGACCTGATCCTATCACCAAGACTTTTTTAATTCCATATCGTTTAGGCATACTGTTTCTCCTCCTTTTCCTTTCTCATCAGTTGAATAAATTGATCGAAAAGATAACGACTGTCATTAGGACCTGGTGAAGCTTCTGGATGATATTGTACGGAAAAAGCGGGTACATTAGTATGAGCCAAACCTTCAATCGTCCCGTCATTTACTGCAATATGAGTCACTTTCAATGGACAGGTGGCTATGGACTTCGTAGTAACGGTAAAACCATGATTTTGTGAAGTCATGTAGATCCGGTTTGTTGCCAACTCTTTTACTGGATGATTTCCACCTCGATGGCCAAACTTCATTTTCTCTGTATTTGCCCCATTAGCTAAAGCAAACAATTGATGACCTAAACAAATTCCAAATAAAGGTATTCTTTCCTGCATTAAACCCTGTATCATTGGAATGGCTTCTATCACCTCTTTTGGGTCACCAGGGCCATTGGATAAGAGGACCCCATCTGGATTTAAAGTATTAATTTGTTCAACCGTTGTCGTATAAGGAACGATGGTCACTTCGCATTGTCGTGCTAATAATTCTCTTAAGATCCCTTGTTTATAACCATAATCGACTAAGACGACACGTTCGCCTCTCCCTGGAATGGTGAAGGGCTGTTTAATTGAAACCTGCTTAACTTGATCATTGCTTAAAGGAGATTCTAAACGCTTCAAGGCCTCTTCCCTTGTCAAAGAATTTGTGGTTAACAGAGCTTTCATCGTCCCTTTTTCCCTTATTTTCTTCGTGATCATCCTCGTATCGATCCCAGCAATTCCTAAGATTCCATGTTGTTGCAAATAAGAAGTAAGACTCTCATTTTTACGCCAATGGGATGGGAAATCTGCCACTTCTTTAACAATAAATCCAAACACCCTTGGTTTGACTGATTCAAAATCCACGTGATTAATTCCGTAATTCCCGATTAAAGGATAAGTCATCACCACAAATTGTCCATAATAAGAGGGATCTGTCAAAATTTCTTGGTAACCTGTCATACCCGTATTGAAAACAATTTCAGCGATAGATTCTCCAGTACTGCCAAATGATACACCTTCAAAAGAAGTTCCATCTTCTAAAAATAATGTGGCTTTCTTCTTATGCATAGCGGTTCTCTACCTCCTGCTCCCATGAAATCTTACCCTCTACGATGGTCATGACTGGCCATCCATACAAATTCCAACCTGTAAATGGCGTATTTTTCCCTTTTGAAGCAAATGTAACTGGGTCAACCGATTTGGATTGTTCCAGATCAATCACCGCAAGATCTGCTGGTAAACCCACCGCAATTTCCCCAACTTGCAAGCCAAAAATTTCTGCCGGTTTTCTTGTAACCCATTCAATCAATTGTTCTAATGATACGAGCTTCTTCATTACAAGATGGGTGTATAACAAGGGAAAAGCGGTCTCAAGTCCAACAATTCCAAATGGTGCATCCAATAATCCCCTTTGTTTTTCATCCTCAGTATGTGGCGCATGATCCGTTGCAATTACATCGATCGTTCCATCGATCAATCCTTCTATAAGAGCGAGGCGATCTTCTTCGGTTCTAAGTGGCGGATTCATTTTATAATGACCATAGGGTGGTTGGATATCCTTTTCTGTTAACAGCAGATGATGTGGGGTAACTTCTGCGGTTACGTTAACCCCTTTTGCCTTTGCATTTCGAATAAGCTGTACTGATTCCTTTGAACTTACATGGCATACATGGTAATGAACACCAGTGCTTTCTGCTAACATTAAGTCCCTTTCTAACTGCAGATACTCTGCTTCAGATGGGATTCCTTGTACCTGCAATTGTTTGGCTGTTTCACCCATGTGAATAACCCCTTTTCCAGCCAAATGATAATCTTCCACATGTGCAATGATTGGCATGTCTAAAAGCTTGGCCGTTTCCATCGCTTTAATCATCAAGCTAGTTGATTGGACCCCTTTACCATCATCAGAAAACCCAACCGCACCTTGTTTTTTCATCCCTAACAGATTAGCTAATTCTTTTCCCTCTTGCTTATGAGTAATCGCACCAATCGGATAGACCTTTACATATCCTAATGCTTTACTTTTTTCTTTGAGAAAAGTAATTAGGTCAGGACAATCCATGACAGGATTTGTGTTTGGCATCGCAAAAATCGTAGTAAATCCACCCTTTGCTGCAGCTTTTGTTCCTGTTTCAATGGTTTCTTTTTGCTCAAACCCCGGTTCTCGTAAATGAACATGAATATCGATTAACCCCGGGATTATTATTTTTCCTTTTGCATCAATCACTTGATGGAGGTGATTTTTATTGTCAAGCTTTTGCTCGATTGCTTGGATCATTCCTTTTTCAATCAAAAGATCCCCTATAAACCACTGATTTTTACTCCAAATTTTCCCATGTCGAATGATGATTCCCATTTTGCTTCCCCTCCTAAGGCTCTCTCTATCACTGCCATACGAATCCATACACCATGACGAATTTGTTCGAAGATTTTCGATTGAGGATGCTCAACAACAAGATCATCCATTTCTATCCCTCGATTTACTGGTGCAGGATGCAAAATAATGGTTTGTGGTTGTAAATAACGAAGTCTCTCTTCCGTAAAGCCAAATTCTTGACGATATTCTTCAATTGGATATAAAGATTCCCCCTGTATCCGTTCAAATTGAACACGTAACATCATGACCACATCTGCATGTTTTATCGCCTCATCAATTGGTAAATAGTTACCTTCTAGTGAAAAATCCATATATTTTGCTGGGCCGCTAAACAGGAGCTTGGCACCCATCCTTTTCAATAATTGCACATTGGATCGAGCGACTCGGCTATGGGCAATATCACCGATTATAGCGACATTTAATCCTTTGATCTCAGAAAAATATTGCTGAATCGTATAAAAATCGAGAAGGGCTTGAGTAGGATGAGCCTTTTTACCCTCACCAGCATTGATGATCTTTATAGAAAGTTTTCGTAACAATGGTTTTAGCAGATCTTCCTCTTGTAGACGAATTACAACAGCTTCTATACCAAGAGATTCGAGAGTCTTTAAGGTATCAAAAAGCGATTCTCCTTTTTGCATACTTGATACAGAAGGTTGAAGATTGACCACTTCAAGACCTAACTTCTTTTCAGCTACTTCAAAAGATATTCTCGTTCTTGTACTTGGTTCTAAAAACAAATTAGCGATAAATGACTTGTGATATTGCTTGTTTGAAAAGAATAACCATGAATCGTTCTCAAGTGAACTGGTTTCTTCTATCTTTTGAAAATAATGAGCCCTAGCTATTAATTCTTTGATTTCTTCCAATGTTAACTCTTGAATGGATAACAAATGCTTTCCCATTTCTCTCATCCTCTTTTTCCAATGGAATTCTTAATAAACTCACAAAAGTGACGACTTGTTCGTAGCACATTCCGATTACTTTTGTAGGGAACTATGGAACTGTGAATAATGAATACAAAAAAGGTCTTCCTACCGTTCGATAAGAAGACCTTCTAATTCCTTACACCATCTTTCTAATGGTTCCAATTTCATTTGCATGCTTAGAAACTAGTACCATTTTCTGGCCCTTGCGGCTTGCATTTGAAGATAAAACCGTCATTAGAAGATATCCTTATCAGACTCACGGGACTGATTTAAAGGATTCTATTCTTTTGTACTTCTTTATTGTTGAGGCTACTTAAACCCCTACTTTGACAGTTTTTCTTTTAACCTCTTTTGTTTGTTTAGTGACAATTTCCATTTCTAATTCTTCACTTTCTTTTGCTTGCTTAGGCAATACTAGGTTTAGGATAATACCAACGATTGTAGCTAAAGCCATTCCTTCGATATCAACATGAATTCCTTTTAATTTTAATGCTGCATTACCAACACCAATCACCATGATGACAGATGAGATTACAAGGTTTCTTTTGTCACTATAATCAATGCCATTATCAACAAGCATTCGTAAACCAGCTGATGCGATGATGCCGAAGAGTAGAATAGAAACACCACCCATGACTGCTGTAGGAATCGTGCTAATTAAGGCACCTAATTTTCCAATGAAGGCAAAGCTTGTAGCAAAGACCGCTGCCCCAGCAATCACATAAACACTATATACTCTTGTAATAGCTAACACACCGATATTTTCTCCATAGGTGGTATTAGGTGGGCCACCAATTAAAGCAGCGATAGATGTAGCAACACCATCACCTAAAATCGAACGATGCAATCCAGGATCCTTTACCAAATCTCGTTCCATAATACTACTGGTTACCATTAAATGGCCAATATGTTCAGTGATGGTCACTAATGCTACAGGAAGCATGACAACAGCAGCTTTCCATGACAATTCTGGTGTTGTAAAAATAGGCAATGCAAACCAACTTGCTTCTTTTACAGGTGTTAAATCAACGATTCCTACGATTAAGGAGATGATATAACCACCAATGATTCCTAAAAGAATGGGAATCACTCCTAGAAAACCTCGGAAGACAGTACTTGCTATGACAGCAATCGCTAAAGTACTTAAAGCCACCATGAAATGTTTTAAAGAATAAACGGTTTGACCATCCACTTTAATATTCATTGCCATATCTACTGCAACACTTGCCAGCCCTAATCCAATCACAATTACGACAGAACCAATCACAACAGGTGGCAAAATTTTATTTAACCAATCTGAGCCAAATTTATAGATCATTAATGCGATCACACCGTATAATACCCCAGCTAGGAAAGAACCAAACATGGCTGCTCCTAATCCCTCCGATTGAGAGAGGGAAATAATCGGTGCGATGAAGGCAAAAGATGAACCTAAATAGGCAGGGATTTTTCCTTTGGTAATCAGCAAATAAGCAATCGTCCCTAACCCACTGCTTAATAAGGCGATTGAAGGACTTAACCCTGTTAAGATCGGGACTAGAATAGTTGCCCCAAACATAGCAAACAAATGTTGAAAACTTAATGCAATCCATTTCATTCCCTTTGGCATTTCATTGACATCCATCACTTGTTGTTTCATTTTTGTTTTCCTCCTCTTTATTTTTCCACCAATGATTCGGTTTTTTTAAGATCAAAAAAACCTCCTGGCTTCAGCTAAGAGGTTCGCTAGTGAAAGAGAAGGATTAAATGAGACACCATATTTATTCTCATTCATTTCTCTTATCCTATTGAACCCTTGCCAGCCTCTCTGGACTGAGTTAAAGGGTGGTTTTTGGTTGAATGGTCACTTGTTCTTTTTGGTCACACTCTTTTAATTGAACGGAAATCATTTCTTGCTTAGAGGTTGGTACATTTTTCCCTACATAATCAGGTCGGATTGGAAGTTCCCTATGTCCACGATCGATTAGTACTGCAAGTTGAATCAGTTGCGGTCTACCCATATCTATAATGGCATCTAAGGCTGCTCGAACGGTTCTCCCTGTGTACAATACGTCATCGATAAGAACAATTTTTTTCTTCTTGATCTCAAAGGCAATTAGACTTCCCTTTACAAGAGGTTGATCGCTCTTTTCCGTCAAGTCATCACGGTATAAGGTGATGTCTAGTTCTCCAACAGGAATATCATGTCCTTCAAATTGTTTAATTTTATCTGCGATTCTTTGAGCTAAGTAAATTCCACGAGTTTTAATCCCAATGATCACTAAGTCTTCAATTCCTTTGTTTTTTTCCAGGATTTCATGGGCAATACGGGTCAACGCTCGATTGATTGCTGTTTCGTCTAATAAAACTCTTCCTTGTTCCAACCTAGGTTCACCTCCTTAAGAAATGAAAGAATAAAAAAAGCTTTTACCTAGAGGCAAAAGCGAATCGATATTGCTTGAATAGAATTTAACCTATTCAATACCCGTTCACCTTGTTAGCCTCTCTGGACTACATTTAAAGGACATTTAAATTTTCTATTTCATTATGGATGAAAGTGAATCCAATGTCAACCATTTTCTTCACTTTATTCGTTCCTTTATCTGTTTGCTCGTAACTCTTCAATGAGCCCTTGCATATCTTCTGGCAATTCAGAGTCAAATTCCAGATATTCGTTAGTTCTTGGATGCTTAAATCCTAAAGTTTTGGCATGGAGTGCTTGGCCATCGATTTTTAACGTCTTTTTCAGACCATATAAAGGATCTCCTACAAGGGGATGGCCGATGTATTGCATGTGGACTCGAATTTGATGAGTCCTGCCTGTTTCTAATTTACATTCCACCAATGTAAACCCTTGGAAACGCTCTTTCACTACAAAATGGGTAACAGCATGCTTACTATTTTTATGGATCACCGTCATTTTTTTACGATCATGAGGATCACGGCCAATAGGTGCATCGATCGTTCCAAGATCATGAGGGATTTCTCCATGAACTAAGGCCAGATATATTCGATGCACATCATGATCCTTGAGTTGTCTAGCAAGAGATTCATGAGCCAAATCATTTTTTGCAGCCATCAATAATCCAGATGTATCTTTATCAATGCGATGAACAATTCCTGGTCTTAAAACACCGTTTATTCCAGATAAATCTTTACAGTGATAAAGTAAAGCATTAACCAAGGTACCAGAATAGTGCCCTGGTGCTGGGTGAACCACCATTCCTCTTGGCTTATTTATCACAATTACATCTTGGTCTTCATATACGATGTCAAGAGGAATCGATTCAGGCTCAATGTTCAATTCTTTTTGTGGTGGAACCTGAAGCACAACCTCATCGTCTTCTTGTATTTTGTAATTTGCTTTCACCATTCTACCATTGACTGTTACATTTCCTTCTTTGATCCATTGTTGTATTTGTGATCTAGACCATTCTTCGAACTGTTCAGAAAGAAATTTATCAATTCTTTCTGTTGCCTCCTCTGCTTCAATGATCCAATCGTATTTTTCAAAGACTTCCACTGCAATTCTCCTATACTTGATCTTTTTTTGCTTCTTTAGAAAAAAACATTTCCCAGATCATTAAAATGACTCCAACCACAATCGCTGAATCAGCAAGATTAAAAATGGGATAGTTAATAATCCTTACATCTATAAAATCTACTACTTCCCCAGTTGTTATACGGTCAATCAGGTTACCGATCGCCCCACCTAAAATAAAAGATAGAGATAAGGCAAACAGCTTTTGTGCTTTATGGATCTTGTAAATGTAATAAATAAGAAAAAGAATGACAATCAATGTTAAGATGATAAAAAACCATTGCTTATTTTGTAAAATTCCAAAGGCGGCGCCTCTATTTCGACTAGAGGTAATATGAAACCAACCCTTAACAATAGGGATGCTTTCATATAAATCCATATACTGCACAATCGCCCACTTACTTAATTGGTCAAGAAAGATTATGAGTAATGAAATGAAGTAATAAATCAAACTGTCTCCTCCTTGTGCTTCTTCTCTTGCCCATTGTAGCATATGTTCATCCAAATAAAAAGAGCAATGGGAATGACCCATTACTCATTTACTAAAGCTTTTTGTGATTGCTCAAATTCATTCAAAATCTCTTGGCTCGGTTTATTATCAATTAAGCTCACAATGAAAATGGTAAGGGCTGAAAGAATGAAGCCTGGGATAATCTCATACCATCTAGCAAAATTAAAGTTAGGAAATAAGGAATTGAGTCCAAAACTAGTATAGTTTTTCCAAACAATAACCGTTAAACCACCAACGATCATACCAAAGAGAACGCCATTTCTTGTGGTTCGGTTCCAGAATAATGAGAAGATAATGGCTGGCCCAAAGGCTGCTCCAAATCCAGCCCAAGCATAAGCCACCAAATCTAATACTTTTCCACCACTCATCGCAAGGTAAATCGCAATGATTGAAATTAAGATAACCGCTCCACGGCTAACCCAGATCAATTCTTTTTGACTCGCATTTTTTCTAAATAGTGCTTTATAAAAATCTTCTGCCAAGGCACTAGATGAAACTAATAATTGAGAATCAATCGTACTCATAATGGCTGCTAAAATCGCAGCAAGTAAGATCCCTGCAACCCATGGGTTAAATAGAATCTGTACCATTTGGATAAACACTTGCTCTTGGTCAGCCAACCCATTTTCAAAACCTGTTATACCTGCTTGGTGATAGGCGATTCCAATAAACCCAACAAATAAGGCTCCCCATAAAGCAAGTACTACCCATGTAACAGCAATCAAACGTGATTTTTTGATCTCGTTTGCGGAACGGATCCCCATAAAGCGGACTAAAATATGAGGTTGCCCAAAATATCCTAGTCCCCATGCCATTAAGGATAAAACGGCAATGAAGTCAAAATTCGTGTTGGTTGTTACCCAAAAAATTTCCTTCGCAGCATCATAACTGACGGTCTTAGTTGAATCTAACAAATCGGGGTTTAATGCGCCTAAATGATTCCAGAGCTCTCCAATCCCACCAATCTGTGTAATCGTCACAATCGGTACAAATAGTAACGCCAAAAACATTAGACTTCCCTGAACAAAATCTGTCCAGCTAACAGCTAGATAACCACCTAAGAATGTATAGGAAATAATAACAAATGCCCCTACAAAAAGTGCAATTTTATAATCCATCCCAAAAGTACCTTCAAACAATTTACCTCCAGCTACAAGTCCTGAAGCTGTATAAAATAAGAAGAAGGTTAAGATTAAAAATGCGGAAATAATACGAAGTAAATGAGTACGGTCTTTAAAACGGTTCTCAAAGTAATCGGAAATCGTAATTGAATTCACTACTTCTGTATAACGACGTAAACGCTTTGCAACGAATTGCCAGTTTAAATAAGTCCCTATAGCTAAACCAATCCCAATCCACATCGCACTTAAACCTGAAGCATATGCGGCACCAGGCAGTCCTAATAAGAGCCATCCACTCATATCGCTTGCTTGAGCGCTTAAAGCTGTAACCCAGCCATTTAATGATCGTCCACCTAACACATAATCATCAATGGTATTCGTCTTGCGATAACTCCAAATACCAATTGCAATCATTAATAAAATATAAAAAACAAAGGAAACTACTGTTTCTATCGCCATGTGCATCTTTATTCCTCCCTCCTTTCAAGAAAATAACTAATCATGGAAAATACAACAAGTAAACTCATTGGCACATAAAGCCAGAACCAAGTAAACGTAGGTAAAGAATACTCCATCCCATCCTGCACCTCCTTGATTGTTTCATTTAAGGTGATGTCGCAATTTTGTAAAATAATTATATCATACCACTTAAGATCTAAATAAACTGAAAATTTAAAAAATAACATATCTAATTTTTATTCTCTTTAAGATTATATTTAATCAAAAGCTTTTTCAGAATCAGATTGTCATTTCAACGCTCAAAATAAAACCCTAGTTCTAAGCTAGGGTCATTTCATCTTTATTATAAATTTTATTGGAATGGATTGATTTTCTTATCCTTGTTCTTGATCCTCTTTATGCACTTCAGAGATTCCTTCTTCTCCTTCTTCATTTTCAATGTATGCCTCATACGCTTCATTTCGAATCACATCGATTTGATCATCGCTTGGATTCCCATCCATGTCGGTAATAATAAAACCTTCAACTGGTTCGACATACCCATCTGGTTCCCGACTCTCTATATATAAATGGTCATAATCAGTTCCATCACGAAAATAATCTGCCGGATTAGAAGTACCAAATCTCGCTACCGCTTGCCATGCATCTTCTCCATCAAACCCAATCGTTTGATCTTCTTTTTCGTCTAAACTTGTGCGGCCAAAAGGTGGAGTAAGAAATTCTTCCTCAATCGGTCTCTGAAGTGAAACTGAATTATTGGTTTGATGTTTAATACAATATTTAGCATAAGGAACAGCTTGTAGACGTTCAAAGGGAATCTCTTTATGACAAGTTAGACAATAACCATAGGATCCTTGTTCCATTCGTTCTAACGCTTCGTTAATTTGTTCAAGTAAATGGAAATGATTCTCTTCTAAAGCAATATCCTTTGATCTTTCAAAAAGCTCAGTACCAATATCCGCTGGATGATTATCATATCCTGATAATTCTCCAATTGAATCATTCATATTTTCATCTAATCCATAACTGTTATTATGTTTCATTTCCTCTAGAATTTCATTTTTTTCTTCAATTAATTGTTTTTTTAACTGTTCTAGTTTGTCTTTTCTCACCATAACCACTCCTTACCTTATGCTTGCATCCACATTTAATTGAGCTTGGACAATCTTTACTATTTCAGCGATATAATCACCAATAATCGGTAAATTAAGAGCACCAAGTTTTTGTAAAAAATAAATAATCGTCGCCGCAAAAATGGTAAATCCTAAGGCGATGCCTATACCCCTGGCAATTCCTGTCATGAGATTAAGAAAAAATAGTCGTCTTGGTTTATTTAATAAGGCGATATAATCGGCGATCTGAACCCGTTCCATTTGAATGGCTAATTCATCTAATTTTTTTCCAATGGTTTCAATCGTATATGAGTTGGATTTATCTGCCATCTAATTCCCTCCTAAATCATTAAAGATAGTTTACTCCTTTTATATTAAATCTAAGCATCTTTTGGTTATAAAAGAATAAAAAGCTTAGGAATTTATCTCCTAAGCTTTTTATCACAAAATATTATTCGGTTACTAAATCGTGGTAGTGCTCTTCTACAATTTCAGCACAAGTTGGGCATAATTCTGGGTGCTTATGTCCGACTTCAGGACTAACTACCCAGCATCGCTGACATTTTTCTCCTTCTGCTTGAGTTACATGAACACTTAATCCTTCAAGTTGCATCGCATTTTCTGGTGCCTGTTCTTCTTTCACGTTCACATGGGAAACAATAAATAATTTATCTAATTCATTAAATTGATTTAATAATTTTGCGACCTCTGTTGATGGATAGATCGTAACAGCTGCAGCAAGTGAATGACCGATTAACTTATCTTTACGAGCCACTTCTAAAGCTTTTAAAACCTCATCGCGGACATCTAAGAATTGTTCCCATTTCTCCATCAATGACTGGTCTACTTCAATATGAGACCAATCCGGAAGTTCGGTAAGTTGAACACTAATCTCCTTCACTTCAGGGATGAATTTCCACACTTCATCAGCTGTGTGAGGAAGAATAGGTGCAATAAGTTTAACTAATACCAATAAAACTTCATATAATACAGTTTGAGCCGCTTTTCGAGTTGGTGAATGAAGTGGTTCTATATATAAACGATCTTTAATAATGTCTAGATAAAATGCACTCATATCGACGGTACAGAAATTGTGAATCGATTGATAAACACTATGAAATTCATAAGCATCATAGCCCTTAATGACTTTATCAATCAATTGTTTGGTTCTCATCATGGCAAATTGATCAAGTTCGTTCATCTCTTTCAAAGCGACTTGATCTTTTTGCGGATTAAACCCTTCTAAATTACCAACTAAGAATCTTAAAGTATTCCTAATTTTTCGGTATACTTCTGAGATCTGTTTCAAAATATTATCGGAAATCCGAACATCTGATTGATAATCAACAGAAGCAACCCAAAGACGGAGAATATCTGCTCCCAATTGATCAACAATCTTCTGCGGCACAATCACATTCCCTAAGGACTTAGACATTTTTCTACCTTCGCCATCCAAGGTGAAACCATGACTTAAGACTGCTTTATAGGGTGCTTTTCCCGTTACAGCAACGCTGGTAGATAGTGAGGAGTTGAACCAACCACGATATTGGTCAGAGCCTTCTAAATAAAGATCGGCTGGTCTTCGTAATTCTTCTCTTGCTTCTAAAACACCTTCATGGCTTGAACCAGAGTCAAACCATACATCCATAATATCTGTTTCTTTTCTAAAATGAGTTCCCCCACAAGATGGACAAAAAGTGCCTTCTGGTACCAACTCATCCGCCTCTTTGGCAAACCATACATTAGAGCCTTCCATTGCTACTAAATCTGCAACATGGTGAATGGTTTGATCGTTAAGAATCGTTTCTCCACAATCCTTACAATAGAAGATTGGAATCGGTACGCCCCAAATCCGTTGGCGAGATATACACCAATCTCCTCGATCAGCAACCATATTATGCAACCGTAGTTCTCCCCAATGCGGAACCCATTTCACATTTTTAATTTCTTCTAACATCGTTTGACGAATCGGTTCAATCGACGCAAACCATTGTTCAGTTGCCCGGTAAATCACTGGTTGTTTTGAGCGCCAATCGTGTGGGTATTGGTGTTTAATAAAGCCAAGTTTGAGAAGTTTACCAACTTCAGCTAGCTTTTTTGTCACCTCTTTATTAGCATCTTCATAGAACAAACCTTCAAAGCCGGGTGCTTCTTTTGTGAATTTCCCTTGGTCATCGATTGGCGATAAGACATCTAAACCATATTTCTGGCCAACATAAAAGTCATCTTCTCCATGACCAGGTGCAGTATGAACGCATCCTGTTCCAGCCTCTAATGTTACATGCTCACCAAGAATAACAGGTGAGATTCGATCATAAAATGGGTGTTTTGTGACTACCCCTTCTAACTCTTCACCCTTAAATTCCTTAACAATTTCTACATGCTCAAAACCAATTTCTTCTTTCACATGGTCTAATAGTTCTTTAGCCACTAAATATTGTCCAGATTCTACTTTGTATAGGACATAATCAAATTCCGGATGAATAGAAATAGCAAGGTTTGCTGGTATGGTCCAAGGTGTTGTCGTCCAAATGACAACATTTGAACCCTCTGGAAGTTTACCTTTTCCATCAACGACTTCAAAAGCTACATAAATCGAGGCAGAACGTTTTTCTTTATATTCAATTTCCGCCTCGGCTAGTGCAGACTCAGAAGAGGGTGACCAATAAACAGGTTTAAGCCCCTTGTAGATGAGTCCCTTTTTTGCCATTTCGCCAAATACTTTTAATTGTCTTGCTTCATATTCTGGCTTTAGGGTAATATAAGGATTTTCAAAGTCTCCTCTTATACCTAAACGTTTAAACTGTCCCTTTTGCTTTTCAACATAAGAAAGAGCATAATCTCGACAACGGTTTCTAAACTCAATCGGTCCAATTTCGTGACGGTTAATTTTTTCATTTTTAATAATAGCATGCTCGATTGGTAATCCGTGAGTATCCCAACCAGGAACATAAGGTGCATTATAGCCCTGCATGGTTTTAAAACGAACGATGATATCTTTCAAAATCTTGTTCAGTGCATGGCCAATATGGATATCTCCATTCGCATAAGGAGGACCATCATGAAGAATAAATGTTGGCTTCCCTTTTTTTGATTCCTGCACTTTTTGATAAATATTGATCTCATCCCACCATTGCTCAATCTCTGGCTCTTTATTTGGAAGATTTCCTCTCATTGGAAAATCTGTTTTTAACAGATTTAATGTCGTCCCATAATCCATTCAACTCACTCCTTCTTACAACTTTTCAGCCCATAAAAGCAACGGCTCACTTAAAAGCCAATTCCAATCCCTTTTATAAGGCTTCACGAATATGAAAAAAAACCTTCTCATCCAAAGTCAAGGGACGAGAAGGTTACCCGCGGTACCACCCTAATAGCCTATATAGCCACTTATAAAAGATAACGGATTAAACCGACTTTTCTTACTTATTTTACAATGCATTCAGAAAAGTAACTCATGGGTGATATTCAACATAGTCCAAATTACTAGGCTCACACCAACCCTAGCTCGCTTAAATCTGGGGTCTAGTTGACAGATCCCAATCCTCGTTTCATATTCGTTTCATTTGTTTATTTAATGATATGCAGTATACCTAATTATTGACTCAAAGTCAATGGTTTATACGCTAACCCGATCCTCTTCTTCAGTTCTCTCAAGCTCTTCCCAGCTTTGAGATTCTAACATCTCAAGCTGTGCTTCTAAAAGGGTACGGAATCTCGTACGATAAATGGCTGCTCTTTTTTTCAATTCTTCAATTTCTAGGGAAATCGTTCTTGATTTCATTAGAGACTCGTTGATGATACGATCTGCATTTTTTTCAGCTTCTTTGACAATCAATTGCGCTTCTTTTTTTGCATTTGCTTTCACTTCTTCAGCTGTTTCTTGCGCTACAATAATCGATTTACTTAAGCTTTCTTCAATATTAGAAAAATGGCTAAGTCTTTCATTTAATTGTATTATCTTTTCCTCAAGGTCTTTGTTTTGGCGAATTAAAGCTTCATAATCTTTAATCACTTGATCCAAAAATTCATTTACTTCATCTTCATTATACCCACGAAACGCTTTACTAAATTCTTTGTTATGTATGTCCAATGGTGTTAAAGGCACCAAAAACACCTCCAAATCATATTTTGTCATACTTATTTCGACATAGAATCCAAAAATCCTGCAATTTTTTTTAGCTCCATCGACCTATTTTTACACGGATACGGCCTTTTTTGGTGATTCCTTCGTCCTCTAAAAACTTAAAGCGACCAAATCCATTTAAAGAAACGATATCACCTACTTGAAGCTTATAATCGGTTTGATCAATGATTTGCCAATTTACTTTTAAATGTTTCCCTTTAATCCATTCAGATATTTTTGTCCGAGACAGTCGAAAAACATCACTCGATATCGCATCAACTCGTAGCGAAGAAACGGTCAAAAACATTTCCTCAATCTGTTGAATTGGGGGTTTTACATTTTCTCTAGCGATTTCCTCAAGTCGAACAGGAACCCTTCCTACATGAGTAAGCTGCATTCTGATATAATCAGCAACTTCACTAGCAACAATGTATTGTTTATCCGTATCTGAAACAAGGATATCTCCAAATTTTTCACGTTTTATTCCAATATTCAAAAGCGCACCCATGTAATCTCTATGAGTTAATGTTGTAAATTTATTCTCCCCAATCACTTTAAAAAAGGTTAGCCCCATTACCTTAGGATCATAGGAAAAATAATAGGGTGCAATCAGTACTCTACCTCTTTCAGCTTCAGCATATCCCCCATCAAAAAACATCGTCAGATCCATAGAAGAATTGACGATGTTTTGAATGATTTGCTTTTGCCTAGGGTCAACAAAATCAGTCCGGATAGAAGTATGAGTCTTCTCTGCTCGCTCTACCCATTCAATCACCCGTTCTACAAAAGGCTGCTCTTCTTTACGATAATGATGCATAATATGATCATGTGACATGTAAGTTCCCCCAAAGATGATTACTTTACAAATGCTTTATAAGAATAAAAATCTTAAAACAGTTTTTAGCCCTTCTCGGATAAAATCAAGTGCGAAAAAGGCAACGATTGGTGAAATATCAATCATCCCAATAGGTGGGATAATTTTTCTAAAGGGTCGTAAATAAGGTTCGACAAGTTTACCTAATAGTTCTCCTACAGGCGTTTCTCTCATTTGCGGAACCCATGACATCAAAATATAGGCAAAAATAAGCCAAAAATAGATTTGAAAGATTGTATCTACGATTGAAATAATAGAGTACATTTGTTATTCATCCTCCTGAAGAATTTCAGTAATCGCTCCTTCAATATCAATATTTTCTGGAGTGCATAAAAAGATACTTGTACCAATTTTTTTGATGTCACCATTCAAAGCATAGACACAACCACTTAAAAAATCTACTACTCTTCTCGCTTGATCTGGTGAAAGTCGTTGTAAATTAACAATAATCGGGCGATGAGACCGTAAATGATCAGCAATCTCCTGTGCTTCCTCATAGGATCTAGGTTCAGCTAAAACCATTTTTACATTTTTCTGAGTATGTAAGCTTACGACATTATTATTTTTGTTTCTTCGACTTAAAAAAACCTCATCTTCAGATTCTTGACCTTCTATCTCTTCTACAACCTCTTCATCCTGAAGGCCCAAAAAACCCATGATTTTCCCCATCATTTTTTCATTCCTCCATTCAAATGTTTATACTTTTCCTTTAAAAAGAACTGTACCTAGACGAATAAATGTTGCCCCTTCTTCGATGGCAACCTCAAAATCGTTGGACATACCCATTGATAATTCATGAATTGTGTATCCTAGAATGCCATTATCATTAATCTCATCTCTTAATTCCCTTAATCGACGAAAAATAGGCCTTATTACCTCTTTTTCTTCAACAAAGGGAGCCATTGTCATTAAACCAACAATGCGAATAGAATCTAATAAACGAACTTTTTCTACAAATTCAAGCAATTCTTCTGGTGCTAAACCAGATTTAGTCGTTTCTCCAGAAATATTCACTTGAATAAAGGCTTGTACTTTTAGATTTTGTAATTTTGCCCGCTTATTGATTTCTTGAGCCAAGGAAAAACGATCAAGGGAATGAAGGTAATCAAATTTTCCAAGTAATTGTTTTACTTTGTTAGTTTGTAAATGCCCGATAAAATGCCATGTACCTTGATCTTTAAGTACTTCATATTTTTTTAGTACCTGTTGAACTTTATTTTCTGCAATATGGTCTAAACCAAAGTCTAATACTTGTTTGGTTTGATCGATATCTAGATATTTTGTAACTGCAATCAATTGGATCTCCTTTGGGTCTCTACCACTTCGTTCACAAGCAAACCGTATCCTTTCTTTTACATTCAGTACATTTTCTTTTAATTGCACAACTTACTCATCCTTCCTAAGTCCAATCCAAGCAGCCATACGCCCTGTTTTTCCCTGTTCTTTTCGATGTGAAAAAAATAAATCAACATTGCAATTAGTACACCATGATGAAATTTCGATATTTTCCGGCAAAATTCCTGCTTCTAATAGTATTTCTTTATTTATTTTTTTTAAATCTAAATCAAAATGCCCATTTTTCTTGTCGATCACCATTTCTGGTGGAATAAATTGAAGCGAAGATTGCATTGGATTGATGACTTGATCATTGACTTCATAGCAGCACTGACCAATCGCTGGACCGATCGCAACTTGAATATCATTGACGTTTGACTGAAAAGAATCTACAAACGTTTGAATCATTTTTTCTGCAATTTTTAGAACCGTTCCTTTCCATCCTGCATGAGCCAATCCTATAATCTGTTTGATAGGGTCATAAAAATAGATTGGAACACAATCTGCAAAATAAACCGTTAATACGATATCTGGAATATTTGTTACTAGGCCATCTGTATCTTGAATCGCATCTTCGCGAATTCTCCGTCCTTTTCCCCTCTCAGCAAGGGTAACCACTTTGATATTGTTCCCATGAACCTGTTCAGCTGAAGTCCAAGCATCAAAGGAAAACCCTAATGCTCTGGCTAGTATCTGGCGATTTGCTACGACATCTGTTGGGTCATCCCCTACATGGAGTGCCAAATTCATAGATTGGTAGTTGCCTTTACTTTGACCACCCTGTCTAGTAGAAAAACCTACACTTAGATTAGGATTCTCTTGTTCCCACTTTTTGATCACAAGATAAGGTATCGGTTTGTCTACTTGTACAAACGCTTCCATATCAACACTCCTTTTCTCCTATATTATCATAGAATATGGGTCGATTCACCAAATAAAATAACCCACAAAAGTGAAGACTTCCTTCGAAGCCTATTCATATTACTTTTATGGGATCCATGAATATTTTAAAAGAAATGCATAATGATATTTTAATTTGTTTTTCTAAAAGGGTCATACTCATCCAATTCAGTTGAACGATAGGATCGATCATCTAATTTCACTAAAATTACATCTAATCCAATTTTTACAATATTTTTCCAAGGAATAATATACTCAGCCCCATTTGCAAAAAGTCCGAATAATTTTCCTTGACTGGGGACGATCAATGCTTCAACTCGTCCATTTCTTAAGTCTATATCTAAGTCTTGTACCGATCCTAATTTCTTACCATCAAATATATTAATGACATCTTTCGTTTGGAACTCTGAAATTTTAATCATTTTCAGCTCACCCAATCTTTTTCTTCTTTCCTAATATATATATGTGAAGATTGCCAAAAATGTACCATTAAGAAAAGGTTTGTATATTCATCTGCTTATGGAATATACAAACCTCTAAATGACAAGTGGAAGAAAGTTTCTTATTTTTTAATAAAGGTCAACCTTATCAGATTGACCTCACTAAGCAAAATGATTTATGTTTTGATATACTTATGCATTTGCTGAATAGCGGCCTTTTCTAACCTTGACACTTGGGCCTGAGAAATGCCGATTTCTTCAGCTACTTCCATTTGGGTTTTTCCATCGTAAAACCTCATCGATAAAATCATTTTTTCTCGATCATTAAGACGATTTAGCGCTTGTTTTAACGCAATTTCTTCTACCCAATGGATATCCTTATTTTTATCATCACTAATTTGATCCATTACATAGATCGGATCTCCTCCATCATGATAAATCGGTTCAAATAAGGATACCGGATCTTGAATTGCATCTAAAGCAAAGACCACGTCTTCTTTTGGCACATTTAATACTTCAGATATTTCATAAATCGTTGGCTCAGAAGACTTTTGGGTAGTTAAAGCATCCCTTACTTGAAGTGCCTTGTAAGCAATATCGCGAAGGGAACGTGATACTCGAATTGGATTATTATCCCTTAAATAACGTCTAATTTCTCCTATAATCATTGGGACGGCATAGGTGGAGAATTTCACGTTTTGGCTGAGATCAAAGTTATCAATAGCTTTCATTAACCCGATACACCCAACCTGAAATAAATCATCTACAAATTCGCCGCGATTATTAAAACGTTGGATGACACTTAAGACAAGGCGTAGGTTTCCATTCACCAATGTTTCCCTAGCCGAATGTTCACCCTGTTGCATGGCTTGAAAAAGTTTTCTCATTTCCTCATTTTTCAAAACAGGTAATTTGGATGTATCTACTCCGCAGATTTCAACTTTACTTCTAGACAAGATTCTCCCTCCTATCGGAGTTACGTTACTGTAAAGTATCTCCTTAGAGGGAAAAATTTATGCTTTAAATCATTTTATTAAATTCTTTTCGCAATCGTTTGATAATTCTTTTTTCTAATCTTGATATATAAGATTGAGAAATACCAAGGATATCAGCAACGTCCTTTTGAGTTTTTTCAATCCCATCATTAAGGCCAAATCGGAGTTCCATAATCACTTTTTCTCGATCATTTAATTTTTCTAATGCTTTCTTTAATAATTTTTTATCAATTTCATCTTCAATGTTACGAAAAATGGTATCATTTTCTGTTCCTAAAATATCTGAAAGCAATAGTTCATTACCATCCCAATCAATATTTAATGGTTCATCAAAAGATACTTCAGTTTTCACTTTATTGTTACGTCTTAAGAACATCAAAATTTCATTTTCAATACATCTGGAAGCATAGGTGGCTAATTTGATTTTTTTATCAATATCAAATGTGTTTACCGCCTTAATTAGCCCGATCGACCCAATAGAGACTAAATCTTCTATATTTACTCCTGTGTTATCAAATTTTCTTGCAATGTAGACAACAAGACGAAGATTTCGTTCGATTAACATCGACTTTACTGCATTATCTCCTGTAGGCAGCTTCTCTAATAGAAGTTCTTCCTCTTCTCTTGTCAAAGGAGGTGGAAGAGTTTCACTTCCTCCAATATAATAAATCTCCTCTGTTTTCAATCCAAGTAGAAATAATAGACGATACCACAATAAAATCAACTGGATCTTCCACTTTGCTAACATATGAGACCCCCTTGAACAATGAATTAGGATTATCCTGCTAATAATTCAGGATGTATAATAGCTGAATAGCTGTGGTCATTGGAAAGATGACCATAATCAAGACCGATTAAAACTTTGGTATGTGTCCAATGTGTTTGGTTCTTTGAAGAAATCACCACCTTATCAGGACGAATACATAATAAAAACTGCATCTCTTTTGATACGCTGCGAAAGGGGACTAGATGAATTCTAGTCTGCCATGCTGGATCGATATTCTTCGTTATTTCTTCAAGCGATTCCAAATGAAATTGTCCATGTTGATAAGCTGTCTGGAAAATAGTAGGTAAAAATGACACGGATTTAGCTTCTAAAATCATCACTGGTTTTCGAGTAATTGGATCATAAAGCCGATTCCCGGTATCCACCAATCCTTTACATTGATGACGATGTTCGAAAACCTCTATCTCAACATCTACAAAATGTTGTTCGACATTTCCTTTCCGTTCAAGGGACAGGAATGTACGATTAGAGAAAAACCATACCCCTAAAACAGCAATCACGATAAAAAGGAGCAAAAAAAATGGATTTGATGAATGAGTCACATACACACCTTTTATGACTTCATGATCAATTTGAAAGAGGTATTGTAAAGCAAATACCCCACCGCCCATGAGAAAAGACACAAAATAAAAGGTGGCTAACGTTCTAACCATTTGGATCAAATGTAAAAAACCAAATGAGACCCATACCATTAAAATTGAGATTAGAATTTTTGTTAGTAAAAGATGTGCAGCACTTAAATAAGGAATAAAAAATACCATCGTATACGCTGCTCCGATCATTGCTCCTAGCGTGATGCGGATCTTCTTGATTTTTAAGTGAAGAAACTTGGCAGTCGTTAATAAAATTAGCGTATCGATCATAAAATTAAGTAAAAGGATTAGATCCAAGTAAAAGACCATCTTCTCTTTCTCCTTTTCATTCATAAAGGAAGAAGTGAGAATAGTATATAATATATCTATATTCAAAGTCTGTCTAAACTTGCCGACAAGCTATCGATTTTTTTGTCGAAAAAACATTTTTTTAGCAGAATAGAAAGTGATGCTTTCTTTTGCATAAAAAAAAGACCTAACACGAATAAAGTGTACCCTTTGTAAAGGACATTTTAGAATGTGTTAGATCTTTTTTTATTCTTTAAATGTAATAATTTATGAAATTATTTATTACGGTTTCTTAAAAAGGTTGGGATGTCTAAGTTGTCGTGGCTATTTGCAAATGGCTTAATATTGATTTTGCCTGAAGAATTTTGACCTTGATCCTTTGTAGTTGTTTTAGTTGTAGCTTGTACTCGATTAGGATCATCATCAAAGCCAGTTGCAATGACTGTAACAATGATTTCTTCTTTTAAGTTCTCATTGATTACTGCACCAAAAATCATATTCACTTCCGGATCTGAAGAAGATGCAACAATATCAGCTGCCTCGTTTACTTCGTATAAACTTAGATTTGCTCCACCTGTAATATTCATAAGAACACCTTTTGCACCATTAATTGACGTTTCCAATAATGGACTGCAGATTGCTTTTTTAGCTGCTTCTGCTGCTCTATTTTCACCAGTTGCAATACCAATGCCCATCAATGCAGAGCCTTTTTCTGTCATAATGGTTTTTACATCGGCAAAGTCCAAGTTAATTAATCCAGGTACTGCAATCAAATCAGATATTCCCTGTACTCCTTGACGAAGTACGTTATCTGCTTGACGAAATGCTTCTAACATCGGTGTATTTTTGTCGACGATCTCTAATAAGCGATCATTTGGAATCACAATCAGTGTATCCACTTTTTCCTTTAATGCAGCAATTCCTTGTTCTGCTTGTAGAGACCTTTTTCTTCCTTCGAAAGAAAAGGGTTTAGTAACTACTCCGACTGTTAAAGCACCTAATTCTTTGGCAATTTCTGCAATAACAGGTGCTGCACCAGTTCCTGTACCACCACCCATACCAGCTGTAACAAACACCATATCAGCGCCTTTTAGACTATTTTCAATCGTTTCTCTACTTTCTTCTGCAGCTTTTTTCCCTATTTCCGGATTTGCTCCTGCCCCTAATCCTCGTGTTAACTTTTCTCCAATTTGCGATTTAGTTACAGCTAAAGAACGGTGAAGGGCTTGTGCATCTGTGTTCACTGCGATAAATTCAACGCCTTGAACGCCAGCTTCAATCATGCGGTTAACAGCATTACTGCCTCCGCCGCCAACACCTATTACTTTAATTTGGGCTAATTGCTCCATATCCAGATCAAATTCTAACATTCATTATCCCCCTCACTTATCGTGATCGCTTTTCTAGATGTTCTAAATAAATTCGCTAAACCAGTTTTTGATCCGTTCAAATGGACTTATACTTCTAGATTTTCGCTTTGGCTTAGATGATGCTGTTTTAACCACGTGTCCATGATTTGCTTTAATCATTTTTGTTGCGTATTTAATTAAACCCACTCCACCAGTGTAAGATGGGTCTTTTACACCAATGTAATCTGGAATTGCAATACGAACAGATGGCTTCAAAACTTCTTGGGCCAAACTCAGAATTCCATTCATCCCCATCACTCCACCAGTAAGGACAAACCCACCTGCTAGTTCCTTTGTGTATTCTAAACGATGAACTTCTTCTTGGATAATTTCAAACATTTCTCTAAGTCTTGGTTCAATAATATGAGCTAAATCTTCTTGGTTAAATTCCTTTTCCACGTTACTGCCAATCCGAGCAACTTTAAATACTATCTCGTTATTAGATTCCTCAATACTTGCAATTCCATATTTTAATTTCACTTGTTCCGCGATATCTGTTTGGGTTCTTAGCCCTATGGAGATATCATTTGTAATATATTCCCCTCCAATCGGAAGTTCCGTGGTTTTTACAATACTTCCTTGTTCAAAAATAGAAAGGGTTGTCGTTCCTTTCCCTATGTCTACTAATGCCACACCAAGATTCATTTCATCTTTAGAAAGGGCTATATGACTAGCTGCTAATGGCATTAAAATAAATCCTGCAATTCGAAGTTCAGCTCTTTCAATCGTACGCATCAAATTATGTATGATCGTTTTCGAACCGGTAACAATTGTTGCTTCGACTTCAAGTCTTACACCATACATCCCTCTTGGATCTTTGATACCTGACAAACCATCAACAATATATTCTTTAGGAACGACATCGATGATTTCTCTTTCAGGAGGTAAATTAATCAATTTAGCTGCTTGAATCACTCGATCTATATCTAATTCACTGATTTCCTTGTCTTCACTAGATACAGCGACGACTCCATGACTTGTTTGTAAATCTATATGGTTACCAGAAATCCCAACATAAACCTCATCTATCGTAATTCCTACCATTCGTTCAGCATGGTCAACTGCCTTACGAATCGACTGTACAGTTTGATCAATATCAACAATTGCTCCCTTTTTAATGCCTTCAGAATCTGCAGAACCCACTCCAATAATATTTAATGACCCATTATTCACTTCGCCAATGATGACTCGAACCTTGGACGTACCGATGTCTAGACTAACTATACTATCGTTGCTCAAATCTTTGGCACCCCCCTCAAAAAATATCTAGTAATCTCGTTAGTTCATTTAAAGATAAAAGGCTTTTTATAAGTTATTCCACACATTTTAGTGTTTTCCTTTTTTTTTCTATGATTTTTTTCAACATTTTTTTGTCTTATGATACTTTCTTATGTCTTTCGCTAAAGTTTGTCAATAAGAGTCTGCGAATGACTGCTAAATTATTAAATAATCTTACACCAAAAGCAAAAATAGCAGCTAAGTATAAATCCACACCTAATTGAACACCTAAAAATACGATCCCTGCAGCTAACAAGGTGTTAAAAAAGAATCCTGAAATAAAAATCTTTGTATCAAAAGAATGTTCTAAACTGGCACGAATTCCCCCAATTACTGTATCAAGAGCGGCTAAAACAGAAATAGATAAATAATGACTATATTCTTCTGGTACACGAAGATCAGAACTAAAGCCTAAAACTAATCCGATAATAAGTCCAAGAATAGGCAACCACATTATTTTTCACCTACCTTTACCGGTTTCATATATCTGGGATTAATATCACCATTATATGCAGGGATTTGAATTTTTTCTTGTTCAGCAATAATCAATTCTTTGTTAAGAATTTTAAAATAATCCTGCAGCCCAGCAATCTGGATTCCAGCTTGAATCATTTTTGCATCACCAATTGCTTTAATTTCATAAGGAAAGGTAATGAATCGATTATTGACTTGAATTCGATTTCCTACATTTCGAATCGCAGAAACAGATACCAATCGTTGATCATTGATCGAAATCGCTTGTGCCCCATTACCAAACATTTCATTCACCAATGTTCTTAAATCGTCATCTACAATTTCATTTTCGTCCTCTTCACCAATCTCTGAAAAAGAAGAATCCATAGCTGTAATTCGAACAATTAATCCTTTTCCTTCAACAGGAATAGTTCCTGCTAAGAGCTTCGCATGACCTAATTCATCCGAGATGATTTGGGAAATTTGTTGATTTTGGTTGTTATTTTTGTATTGGTTAAGCAATTGTCGTTTTTTAGACAAATCATTTAAAAGATTATTTTTCCGTTCTAATTCTTTACTTAAATTCGAACGTAATTCTGTAATGTCCCTAGCTTCCATCTTAAACGTATTTTGTGTTGAATTAAACTGAATAGATAACATAAATCCAATAATGACACTAATAAGTGTAATTGTATATGAGATCTTTCGTTTATGAGCTTGCATATAAATTCTTCCTTTACGGATTAAGTATTGTTAATCGATCAGTATTAAGCGTTCCAATAAAACCTGGGATTACGATATGATCCATCTTTTTTGTAGAGATTTGAATATTCCATAAGCGTAATGTCTCTAACACTCCCCCAGGCATTTCTAATCCAGCTAATAAGGTATCAGGATCACCAATGGCTAGTATTTCAAAAGGGGGTGCTTTTTTAATAGAATTCACAAGAATGGTTGGCCCTACACAACGGATCGAACTAGAAGCAATCATACGTTCACCATTTACACTTATCGCCTCTGCACCAGATGCAAATAATTCATTCACAACTTTTCGTAAGTCTTGTTCATGAACTATATAACTAGAGACATCACCCTCAACTTCTTTTGCTTGTTTGCTATCGTTTAGAGTCACCGAAAGACCTGGCCCCTCTACAGAGATCAGGCCGGCAATCATCCGGGTGTTATCTAATTGTTCGCGAATTTTATTAGCCTCATCTTCATTGCTGATCAAAGATTGTTCAAATCCACGAATTTCTTCTTCAATTTCTTGAATCTGCTTTTCAAGCTCTTGATTTTCTTTTTTTTGATTGACAATCTTTTCTTGTAATTCCTGTTGTTTGTCCAATGTTGAAAAAGAAAAATTACTATTAAATCTTCTTATACTTGTGGATTCATACTGAAAAGCGATTAAAAAACCAAGGAATAAAAAAACAATTGTGATATAAATTTGCCATCTATTAATTTTCATTATTTGGTTCACCACTATTTTTATATTCTTCAAATCGTATCGAATCTAGTAAATAAATATCGCCTAGATTCTTCGTTTTCGCTTTTAAGTTTTCAAGAATACTAGAAAGTAAGTTTAATTTTTTACTTAATTCATCTAGATGGACATGCAAGCGATAACCCTCTCTCGTATAAATCAACACTTGATTGGTATCAATCATATTGGGTTCATTTTTTATCTCTGATAATTCATCCAATATGGCTGGGTCTACCTTTGCAAGTTCTCTTGCTAAAGTAGGAAGCTGATCATTATTCTTCCATTCGGAAATAAGAGGCCGATTCATAACGATTTGATCAATTTTTTTCTGAACAAGATATCCATTCTCTAAAACAGGAACCCACTGTTTCTTTGAATATAGAAAAGCGATCGGTTTTTGTTCTAGAATTTGAATCCGTAATTTCCCAGGATATTTTTTCTCAACCTCTACTTTTTTGATTTCTGGTAACTCCAACAATCTATTTTCAAGGGAAGAAGCTTTTAAAAACCAATAATGCATGTTTTGATGTAATTTTCCTTTTTCGTAAATCTCTTTTTCGGTTAATAGATTCAATCCTGTGATTTGGATCGAAGTGATTCTACTAATGGGTAAATTAAAATAGGTGATCATAGCAATCAGAAGAAAAAATAAAAAAAGATACCGTAACAACTTTCTATTTTTCTTTGGTATCATTACCTGTTTTTTGAACTGCGGAATTGTTTGATAGGATTGGTACATTTCTTCTCATTCCTTTATATCCAACTCAGTCTTCACTTTATCTCTCATTTGATTATGAAAAGCGGCATATAAAATGCCGCTAATTTTCAGATTCTCGCAAAATTTTTGCCCCAATTGCATTTAAAGACTCTTCAATACGCTCATAACCACGATCTACGTGATGAACCTGATGAACAATCGTTTTACCTCTAGCAGCTAAGCCAGCTAAAATGAGAGCAGCTCCTGCCCTTAAATCGGTTGCTTCAACATGAGCTCCTGTTAAATAGGGAACGCCGCGGATATATGCTGTGCTTTGGTCAATCCTGATATCAGCACCCATTCGAATCAATTCGTCTACATGCTTAAATCTAGAATCGAATACCCTTTCCTCCATGATGCTAAAACCCTGTGCAAGCGTTAACAGTGTCATCATTTGTGCCTGCATATCTGTTGGGAAACCTGGATAAGGTGAGGTATAGATCTTTTCAACAGCTTTTAGAGGGGTCATCCTTTTTACGACCATTATATCATTGTCGGTTTCAATTTCAACACCAACACGTTTTAAATATTCGATCACAGATGTTAAATGCTCAGGTATGACATTATTTAGTTCGATACTTCCTCCAGCAATACCTACCACAGTTATAAATGTTCCGGCTACAATCCGATCTGGAATGATTTGATAAGTAATTGGTACAAGTTCTTCAATACCCTTGATTGTAATCACATCTGTTCCTGCCCCAGAAATTTTTGCCCCCATTTGATTTAAGAAATTCTGCAAATCAACAATTTCTGGTTCTTTTGCTGCATAAATGATCTTTGTTTCTCCCCTAGCTTTTACAGCTGCCATCATAATATTTTCAGTTGCGCCTACACTTGGATAATCTAAAGTAATGACCGTTCCTACTAATTCCTTTGCTGTACAGGTAATCAAACCGTCACGATCGATAATCTTAGCACCAAGAGCCTCTAAACCTTTCAAATGAAGATCAATTTTCCTTTCACCAATCGCACAACCCCCAGGTTTTGAAACGCTCACTTGGTTAAATCTAGCTAGTAAAGGACCCATGAGGAAGATCGATGATCTCATCAAACGCATGAGTTCTTCAGGAACCTTTGTTGATAAAATCGAACGAGTATCAATCATCACCGTATGATGGTTAAAATCTACTTGTGCCCCCAAAGAACGCAAAATTTGAATCATCACATCAATATCTAGTAAATGTGGAACATCTTGAATCACATGTGTTCCTTCTGCTAATAGAGAGGCTGCCAAGATAGGAAGTGCAGCATTTTTAGCACCCTGTACTTTTATTTTACCAGACAGAGGCCTTCCACCTTCGATGATCAACTTCTCCAAAGTTCCACCTCCGTTTACCCCTCACCTACCACTTCAATTTCTGTAGTCAATTTTATTTGGTAAACTTCATACACTCGTTCTTTAACATGTTCAATTAATGTGAGCACATCCTTTGCCGATGCCTGACCTATATTCACGATAAAGTTAGCGTGCATCATAGAAATTTGGGCTTCACCCACTTGATAGCCTTTAAGACCCAGCTCTTCTATTAATCTACCTGCATAATCATTTTCTGGATTGCGAAATACACTTCCAGCGCAAGGCAAATGATAGGGTTGAGTTTTTCTTCTTCGATCCTTGAATCGAGCCGTATCTTCTGCAATTTTCTTTTGATTCCCTGGTTTTAATTTAAACGTAGCAGATAGAATGATGCCTCTTTTCTGTTGGAGGATCGATGAACGGTAACTAAATTCAAAGTCTTGATTTTTCCAAGTAACGATTTGTCCGTTCTCTAATAAGACCTCTGCCTCTTCAAAAACATGGGAAATGTCAGAACCGTGGGCACCCGCATTCATATAGATGGCACCCCCAACCGTTCCAGGAATTCCACCAGCAAATTCAAGTCCTGTTAATCCTTGTTTTGCTGCTAAATTTGCTAACCGAATCAGAGAAACACTAGCTCCTACGTGAATATAAGATCCATCAAAGAGGATTTGATTAAACCCCTTATTCATATGAATAATAGCACCATTAAACCCGTGATCCAAGACTAGGAGATTAGAGCCTTTACCAATCACTTTCCAAGGAATCTTAGCTTCGTTTAAAATCGTTAAGGCATCTAATAACCCTTTTTGATTGTCAGGCTCAATGTAAATTCTTGCAGGTCCACCAATTTTCCATGTGTTATGCTTTGATAGCGGCTCATTTTCAACAATTTTACCAATAGGCTGGTCTTTCAGTTTTTGAATCCAGTCTTGCATCTTCTATCCTCCTAATCACGATATTCTCTCACTGGGCTATACGATATACTATGCCTAAATCATTATAGTGTGACAATCGCCTAATTTTTATGATCCATGAAAGTCATCATTTCTTGGTAAAGGTTCGTCGCTGCATCTGGTTTCCCAATCTTTTTAGCTGCATGAGAAAATTTCTTCCTTCTCTCATCATCCATTAGCCAGCGAATTGTTGAAAGTAAATGTACACCATTCAACTCTTTTTCTCGAATCATTTTTGCAGCACCTTGGTCTTCCATCCATTTAGCATTCTTCTCTTGATGATTATTCGTAACATAAGGAGAAGGAATAAGAACCGAAGGAATTCCGAGAGCAGTAATTTCTGCTAAAGAAGAAGCACCTGCACGACTCACAATGAGATCTGTTGCTGCCAATACCTCTGGCATATTGTATAAATATGGATAGATAGACACATTGCTTAAATACTGTTCATCAACCATTTTTAATTGCTCATTGATTGTCTCAAAATGAATTTCTCCTGTAACAAACACAAAGTGATACTCTGGATATTGGTGCAATTCAGGTAACATCTCAAGAAATGCTTGGTTAATCGCCTTTGCTCCTCTACTCCCCCCAAAGACTAAAATGATTTTTTTATCCGCAGAGAGATGTAAGGCCTTTAAACCATTCTCTTTGTTCGCATGAACAACTTCAGTCGCTCTTGGATTCCCTGTAAGACGAATTTTTTTGGCTTTCTTAAAATGCTCTCTTGCCCCTTCAAAACTGATAGCTACAAGATCTACATAACGTGATAAAAATTGGTTGGTAAGCCCAGGAATCACATTTTGCTCATGAATGATCGTTCGTACTTTTTTTTGACTTGCTGCATAAAGAACTGGTCCGCAAACATAGCCACCAGTTCCTATAACAAGATCAGGACGAAATTCCTGTATATATTTCTTTGATTTTTGAACCCCTCTTAAAAACCGAAGTGCCGTTTTTATATTTTCAAAGGATAATTTTCTTTTAAATCCTGAAATTTCAATTTCAACAAAAGGAATCTCCGCATTTTGAACGATTTTTTTTTCTAAGCCATTTTTAGAACCAATATATAGAAATTCTGCATTTGGCTCATGCTTCTTTATCTCTTTCACCATCGCCAATGCTGGATAAATATGCCCACCGGTTCCTCCACCAGATAAAATAACTCTCATATCATCACCTATTTAACGCGAATACCGCGAAATATTTAATAGAATACCAATTGCTGTTAACGTGAGTGTTAATGAAGATCCTCCGTAGCTTAATAATGGTAATGTAATTCCAGTTACTGGAAACATTCCTGTGACAACTCCGATGTTAATCACCACTTGGATCATGACCATTCCAATGATTCCTACTGCTAAAAAACTACCAAATAAGTCAGGTGCAGTAATGGCCACTCGAAAACCTCTCCATAGTAAAATTAAAAAGAGAATAAGAATAAGTCCCCCGCCAATAAAACCTAATTCTTCTGCAAGAATTGAAAAAATAAAATCTGTCTGTGGTTCAGGAACATATAGATGTTTTTGTCTACTCATTCCTAACCCAAGTCCTAGTAACCCCCCTGGTCCTATCGCGTAAAGAGATTGAATCAACTGATAACCAGCCCCACGCGGATCTTGCCAAGGGTCTAAAAAGGCTAAAATTCTTTGAATTCGATAAGGAGCTGCTAGAACAAGACCTGTAAAACCCGCAACTCCAACCATCATTAAACTTAATAAGTGTTTTATTCTTGCTCCAGAAGTATAAATCATTAAGATCGAAGTGCCAACCAATACTGTCCCTGTTCCTAAATCAGGTTGCATCATGATCAATGCAAAAGCAAGGCCAAGAATAGCTAAAGGTGGCATAAGTCCTTTTGTAAAATAAATAATTTCTTGCTGGCGTTCAGATAGACGTTTTGCCAAAAAAATGATCATTGCTAATTTCGTAAACTCTGAAGGTTGAATACTAAACGCTCCAACACCTAACCAGCTAGTTGCACCATTTCTTGTTATCCCTACGCCAGGGATGAGAAGGAGAATCAATAGAAAAAAAACAATCAGCAAACCAATCTTGGCCCATTTTTTCCAAACCCAGTAGTCTATGTTCATCATAAAATACATGGAAACGATCCCTAAAATAGCAAAAAACAATTGGCGCTTAGCATAAAAATACCAATCTCCCATTTCTCGATAGGCTAAAACCGCACTTGCACTATAAACCATTATCACTCCAATTCCTAATAATAAAAGGGTAGCAAGTACAATCCACCAATCGGGATTTGATCTTGATTTTATCATACAGGAACACCTCTTTACCGTCGTTTAAAAAGCTTGTATCACTCTCTATAAAGTCTATGCACAGCATCTTTAAAAATTCGTCCCCGTTCTTCAAATGAAGTAAACATGTCCCAGCTTGCACATGCTGGAGATAATAGAACCGTATCGCCAGCTACGGAGAGTGAATCTGCTAATTTCACAGCATTAGTAACATTATCGACGGTATAAATCATTTGTATCCCTGCAAGTTCTGCAACTCGCTTTAATTTTTCTGCTGTTTGACCAAAGGAAATCAAAGCTTTAACACTTTGTTTAAAAGGTTCGATTAGTTCATAAAAATCAATTCCTCGATCTAGACCCCCAGCGATTAAAATCACTTTTTGATCAAATGATTTTAGCGCCGAAATCGTGGCTTGAGGATTGGTGGCTTTCGAGTCATTAAAATAACTCACTTTCTTCAGGGTGGTTGTCACGAATTCTAAGCGGTGTTCAACTCCTTTAAATTGACGTAATACTTCACGAATTGAATCCCAATCTGCTCCATATAATCGGCTAGCAGTAATTGCAGCTAATGCATTTTCTAAATTATGACCCTTTATAAAAACATCTTTCACGTCAATGACTTCTACTAGGTTGTCGTCATCCTGCCAATAGATTTTGTCATCTTGTAAATATGCCCCCTGAGATACAGGATTTTTTGTGGAAATAAGATAAACTTGGCTCTTAATCGAAGGTAGGAGTTCCATACATTTTTCACATTCAGCATTGATGACAGCATAATCTTGCTCAGTTTGATTTTGGAATAGTTTTGCTTTTGAAGCAATATAATCATCTATCGTTTGGTGATAATCCAAGTGGGCAGGATATAGATTTAATAGTACTGCAATGTTTGGTCGAAAAGAAATCGTTCCTTTTAATTGAAAAGAGCTTAATTCGCTGACTAACACTTGATCACTTGTTGCGTGTAATGCTTGTTCACTAAGTACCGTTCCAATATTTCCAGCTACAATCGGTTGCCGTTTGGCTTGCTTAAGGATCTCACCAATCAATGTCGTTGTTGTTGTCTTTCCATTCGATCCAGTAATTCCTATCATTGGTGATTTCGAAAGTTGATAAGCGATTTCTACTTCAGTTACAATGGGTATTTTTAGTAGTATTGCCTGTTCTACTAGAGGAATGGTATAAGGAATTCCTGGATTTTTTACAAGTAGGTCCGTTTCCTCCGTCAATAAATCATCTGGGTGTCTACCACAAATGACCTGAATCCCTAATTCCTCCAATTCCTTTTTCTCAGGACATTTTTCTTCTGGTTTCACATCGTTAACAATCACTTTTGCCCCTAATTGATGTATAATTTTTGCGATCGTTGTCCCACTTTTTGCAAGTCCCAAAACGACAACGTTTTTCCCCTCAAACTTGACCATGTTTCATCTCTCCTATTAATGTAGCACCTCTAGATAGATACCTAATCCTGCAAATATAAATCCAACTATCCAAAAGACCATCACTACTTTCCATTCAGACCAACCGGACAACTCAAAATGATGATGGATTGGACTCATACGAAAAACTCGTTTTCCTCTCGTCTGGAAGGAAATGACTTGAATGATGACGGATAGCACCTCTAATACATAAACACCACCGATAATGACCAAAAGTAATTCCGTCTTCGTTAAAATGGCCATCGTTGCAAGAGCCCCACCAATCCCTAATGAGCCAGTGTCTCCCATAAATAACTTAGCAGGATGAGCGTTTTTTACAAGAAAGCCTAAAACTGCCCCTACCATTGCAGCACCAAAAATGGCAACCTCAAACTGAGTAGTACTCAAAGCGATAATTGAAAATGCACCAAAAGAAATGGCACTACTACCTGCAAGTAAACCATCTAATCCATCAGTTAAATTCACTGCATTTGAGGTTCCAATGACCATAAAGAGAATAAAAGGAAAATAAAGCCATCCCATATGAATTTCCCAAGGTAAGCCAGGAATATACAATGTGGTATCATGGCCTTGCTTAAGTAAAAAATAAGATAAAAGAACCGAGATGAATAATTGTCCAAGAAGTTTTTGTTTTGCTGTTAGTCCTAAGTTTCTTTTCTTGATGATCTTGATAAAATCATCAAGAAAACCCAAAAAACCAAATCCTAAAGTTACTAAAAGTAAAAGAAATAAGTTCTGGTTTAAAGGTGAAAATTTTAAAACTGTAAAAATAAGGGCTAAATAAATAATGATGCCACCCATAGTAGGAGTTCCAGCTTTTTTTTGATGTAATTGTGGCCCTTCCTCCCTAATTGACTGTCCAAATTTAAGTCTTCTTAAGATCGGAATAAATAAAGGGCCAAGTAGTGTGGCAATCAAAAATGATGCGATGATGGTATAAATAATAATTCGTAGTTCCATAATTGTTTTTTCCCCTTTTTCATCCCTTTATTTTTCAGTAAGAGTGGTTAAACCAAGCTTTCGACCACTTTCTCTAAATGTACTCCTCTAGAGGCTTTTAGCAAAATCATGGTTTTTGGGTTTGAATGTTGTAATACAAATTCAGATAAGTGGTTAAAATCTTTAATATAATGAACCTGTTCTTCAACCATTCCAGCTTCTTGTGCCCCTTCAGCAATCCATCGCCCATCTTTACCCGTTGTAACGAGTAAATCAATCTGTAAGCCTGCACAGACTCTTCCAATTTCCAAGTGATATTCTTTCGCATATTCACCTAATTCTAACATGTCCCCTAATACCGCTATTTTTTTATCGTTTTGAAATGTAGAGAGTAATTGTAAACTAGCTTTCATTGAAGTGGGACTGGCGTTATATACATCATTCAAAAGGATCGCTCCATTTTTAGCGATCATCTTTTCAAGGCGCATGCTAGTCAACTTAGGATCTTTCAACCCTTGTTGAATCTTCTCAATCGAAATATGAAGACACTTCCCCACTTCAACCGCCATTAAAGCATTGATCACATTGTGTAGACCTAATAATGGTAAAGAATAAGAAACTTGATCTTGGCTATTAAATTGAATTCCCTTTGTTCCATCTAGATTTACTTTTACAGGGTAAACATCATTTTCTTTGTTTTCTCCTACCCATTTTAAATGAAAATGAAGATTTTGGTTGGCTAAATAGTCGCGTAGTAAAGGCTCATCTCCATTTAAAATAAGTGTACCATTTTCTTGTAAACCTTCAATGACTTCTAATTTAGCTGCAGCAATTGCTTTTCTTGAACCCAAAAATTCAATATGGGACTCTCCGATATTTGTTATCACTGCAATCTGGGGCTTAGCAATTTCAGAAAGAAGCGCAATTTCTCCTTTATTGCTCATTCCCATCTCAATCACAGCCAATTCTGTTTCTTCGGGCATCGTTAACAAGGTTAAGGGTACACCAATATGGTTATTCAAATTTCCTTTTGTTTTGTGAACAGTGTATGTTGTAGAAAGAACAGAAGCAATTAAATCTTTGGTCGTCGTTTTTCCATTACTTCCAGTCACAGCAACAATGGTGGGATTTATCTTTTTACGATAATATTTCGCTAAATCTTGCAAGGCAACCAATGTATCGGCAACAAGAATAAAAGGAATCTTCACATCTTTAGGAATCGTCTTTAACGATTGCCACAAGGCTACCACTGCACCTTGCTCCTCTGCCATTTTGATAAATTGATGGCCATCAAATCGTTCACCAATTAAGGGGACAAATAAATCCCCTTTTGTAATTTTTCTCGAATCAGTGCTTACCCCTGTTACCACTAGCTTTTCAGCAAAAGGTTGATAAAGCCGACCAGAAACGGATTGGATGATTTCATTTAATGTTAACTTCATGAGCGCTTGCTCCTTATCGCATCTCTTGCTATTTCCCGATCATCAAAATGAATCGTTTTATTTTTTAAAATTTGATAGGTTTCATGACCTTTTCCAGCAATGAGAATCACATCGTCTTTCTTTGCTTGTGAAACCGCATATTCGATTGCTTCTTTTCGATCAATGATTACAATATATTTATTCGTATCAACCCCTGTTTTTTCAATTCCAACTAAGATGTCGTGGATGATTTGCTCTGGATTTTCTGACCGAGGGTTATCAGATGTAACTACAGCGATATCACTATATTTAACAGCAATCTCTCCCATGATTGGACGCTTCGTTTTATCACGATCACCACCAGCTCCAAAGACGCAGTAAATTTTGCCTTTTGCAAATTCCTTTACTGTTTTTAAAATATTTTCCAAGCTGTCAGGAGTATGGGCATAATCCACCAAAACGGTATAATCCTGTCCTTCATTCACTGGCTCAAAACGACCGTCAACTCCGGAGATTTGTTCTAAACTTTGCTTTATTTGATCAAGAGAAATTCCTTCGATCAATCCAACAGTCATTGCTGCAAGCGCATTATAAACACTAAATTTACCAATCATTTTTAGTTGAATATCAATATTGCCTCTAAAAGTTTCTACTGCAAAGGATGTACCTTGGGCATCAATATGAATATCCAAGGCTTTAACATCTGCATCATGATCAATTCCATAGGTTATGACTTGTGCAGCAGTAACTTGTTGAAAATATTCACTTGCCTGATCATCGGCATTTAAGACTGCGTATTTATTTTCTTCGAGTAACGAATGAAATGTATTTCCTAATTGAGAAAATAATAATCCTTTCGCATCACGATATTTTTCCATGGTCAGATGATAATCTAAATGATCTTGAGTTAAATTGGTAAAAACACCAATATGATAATTGACTCCTCTCACTCTTCCCATGTCTAACGCATGAGAAGAAACCTCCATAATAGCGTAGTCTGATCCCACCTTCACCATTTTAGCAAAACTTTGCTGTAATAAAAGAGCATCTGGAGTGGTATTTTTTGCCTCGACGATCTCATTACCAATTTTCATCTTGATCGTCCCAATTAAACCAGAAAGATGGCCTTGATCTGCAAGAATTTTTTCGATTAAATGTGTTGTTGTTGTTTTTCCATTTGTACCAGTTACACCGATCACTTTCAACTTTTGTGAAGGATGTTGGTAAAACAGATCCGCAATCATCGCCATGGCAAAGCGTGCATCTTTTACAATGACTTGGGGAACTTGAAGATCTAATGGCCTTTCACAAAGAATTGCCACTGCTCCTTGTTCTACGGCCTTTTGAGCAAAATCATGTCCATCAACTGTAAAACCAGGCAAGCAAATAAATAAGTCACCCGCTTTTACCTTTCTTGAATCTACTTCAACTCCATTTATTTCAACATTGGGATTACCAATCATTTTAGCTGTTAAAATAGGTGCTATGATTTGAGATAATTTCATAATCTCTGTCCCTCCTAAACCTTAGTTCCATTATAGACAAAAACAGATTAAAAAAGACAATAAATAAAGATACGAAGTAAACATATAAACAAAAGAAAAGCCAGGTTACCAAACTTTCTCCTGGCAATTCTATCAGATTTATTTTAATCCCCTTTTTGTTGATTGTCACTAAAATAAATTCGAATCGTTGAACCTTTTTCAACTCTTTCACCAGGTTTTGGAATTTGTTGAACTACCCTCATTCCATCACCCTTTGCTTCTAATTTGAAATTATAATATAGATTACGTATATCATTCCTTGTTACACCAATCAGATCAGGTACCTCTACATAAGGGGTATCGATTCCATATCTATCTTTTCTTGGAAGTTGGTCCTTTCTTGGCTTAACCCCTAGATATTGCAAGCTATCTTCTAAAATATTTTTTACGATAGGGGCAGCGACAACACCACCAAATTGGATTCCCTGTGGGTTATCAATGGCAACATAAATCACAATTTCTGGTTTATCCGCTGGAGCAAATCCAATAAAGGAAACAATATGGTTATTTGCTAAATACCCACCATTTGGTCCAATCTTTTGGGCCGTACCTGTTTTTCCTCCCACTCGATAACCATCGATATAGGCGTTTCTACCAGTACCATTTGCTACAACACTTTCAAGGGTTTCTCTTACCTTTTTTGAAGTTTCAGGTGAGATGACCTGTCGCTTTACTTCTGGACTATTGATCAAAAGCACTTCATCTGTTACAGGGTCATGGACTTCTTTAAGTAAATGTGGCGTTAAGAGTTTTCCTCCATTGATTGCTGCTGAAACAGCTGCAACCTGCTGAATCGGAGTAACCGAAACCCCCTGCCCAAAGGAAGTGGTTGCTAATTCCACAGGACCAATTCGATTCATATCAAACAAGATTCCTTTTTGTTCACCCCTCAAATCAATTCCGGTCTTAGCACCAAAACCAAAGGATTTAATATAAGAAAATAATTTCTCTGTTCCTAACTTTTGCCCCATCACCACAAAACCTGGATTACAGGAATTTTCGACAACTTGTAAAAAAGTCTCTGAACCGTGTCCCCCGCTTTTCCAACAATGGAGATCTGTACCTGCTACATTAATATAACCCGGGTCAAAAAACTGATCAGTTAAGTCTATTTTATCTTCCTCAAGGGCAGCTGCAAGTGTGATAATTTTAAAGGTAGAACCTGGTTCATAGGCCATCCAGATCGGAAGATTACGATTATAGATTTCGCTTGGATAATCAGCAAAGTTTGTAGGATCATAATTTGGCCGACTAGCCATCCCAAGGATTTCTCCCGTATTGGGATCCATTGCAATCGCTATGGCATGCTCTGCTTGATAGGTAAGCATTGCTTGATCTAGTTCTCTTTCAATATAAGATTGGATATTTTTATCAATGGTTAAGATTAGATTATTCCCATCCTTTGGTGGAGTGAAAGAATCACTTTGATTAGGCATTCTTCTGCCAGTAACATCTGATGGAAAGGAAATGGCCCCATCTTTTCCCGTTAACAAATCGTCGTACACCACTTCAATTCCAGCCAAACCTTGGTTATCAATCCCGACAAAACCTAAGATATGGGAAGCAAAATCTTTTTCAGGATAAAAGCGTCTGCTTTCTTCAGCAATTGCAATGCCAGGCAATCTTAATGCTTTGATTTTTTTGGCATCTTCTTCGGAAATTTTTCGAGCCACTTTGACGATCAATGTTCTTTGTGTAATCAGTTTATATATTTTTTCTTCACTCATATGTAAGATATTAGCTAATTCTCTAGCTGCCTTCTGTGGTTCTCTAACTTGGACAGGAATGGCAACTACTGTTGGTGCACTGATATTGTAAGCTAAAATTTCTCCGTTGCGATCGTAGATTTTTCCCCTTTTTGCTTCAACTGGTATATCTCTTTTAAAAAGCTCCTCTGCTTGTTCAGCTAACCATTTCCCTTGAACAAGTTGAATATATCCCAATCTGCCAATAAGAGAAATAAACAGAAAGGTTCCAATGATTAAGGAAAGCCAGATCCGTTTTCTTACTGTGACTTGAGAAACGCGTCTCACCTTTTGTCCCCCTTTTCAAACTCTTTCTATATCAACTTTATTCAGAGTTTGAAATCAATAGAACAAGCTATTGAAGGAGCGAAGGATCTATTAATTCTACTTCAATTTTTTGTCCTTGATAGGGAGTATCAGGTGATAAACTTTGACTTATAACGATACCACTACCCTTAATTTGTATGTTGATATCTAAAATAGAACTAATCTCTAATACTTCTCTTAATGATTTTCCAATAAAATGAGGAACTTTCCATTCACCTTTAGGAACAGTAATTAAGTATGCTCTTTCACCTTTAGCCATTTCTGTATCTTTCTCAGGAAATTGTTGTAACACTTTTTTCCCATTGCCAATCACGATAGGCAGTATCTGCTTCTCTATTAAACTATTTTTGGCGTTTACCAATGGCTGATTGATAAAATCAGGAATTTTAACTATTTCTGCTTTTTGCTTTTGTATACTTTCGTTGCTGTCAATCGGCACTTTTAGGTATCTTAAGCTATTTTGCATGATTTCTTTAAAAATTGGTGCTGCTACAGTACTCCCATAATATGGAATTTCTAAGTCTGGTTCATCCACAGCGACATAAACAATCAGTTTGGGATCATTTGCAGGGGCAAAACCAATAAAGGAAACAATATTTTTATTTTTTAAGTATTTACCATCAGGGCCTATCTTTTGTGCTGTACCTGTTTTACCTGCAACATGGTAACCTTCTATATAACCTGGCTTTTCTCCGAAGTCTACTACCTTTTCTAATACCTCACGTGTCTTTTTAGCGGTTTCTTCAGATATAACTCTCTTTTTAACAATAGGTTCATTTTTCACAATAACTTTATGTGTTTTAGGGTCGCTTATTTCCTTAACTAAATAAGGTTGCATCAACTTTCCCCCATTGGCAACTGCGGAAACAGCCATCACTTGTTGAATGGGGGTGACGGCAACTCCTTGGCCAAAAGACATCGCCGCTACATCTAGAGGGTAAGCTTGTTTTACATCTTTCATAATTCCTACCGATTCATTTGGGAGATCAATGCCTGTTTTTTGACCAAAACCAAAGTCATTGATATAAGAAAATAATTTCTCTTTGCCTAATCTTTCATAGCCTAAGTGAACAAAAGCTACGTTGCTTGAGCGCTGTACCCCTTCAAGAAAGCTAATCGTACCCCATCCACGTCCTCCATTATGGTCCCTAATCACCTTTCCAGGCACCTGAATTCTACCAGATTGATAGGTTTCGTTGGGGTTAAATTTTCCTTCCTCAATCGCCGCAGCAAGGGTGACGATTTTGAAGGTAGAACCTGGCTCAAATTGGAAGTTGATCGCGTTGTTGCTGTAATTTTCAATATTCCAATACTGATTCGGATTAAAGGTAGGGCGATTAGACATAGCCAAGATTTCACCGGTGTGGGGATCAGCAACAATAGCAACCATCCTTTTAGGGTTATACATTGTCTCTGCTTTATCTAATGCACTTTCTACATATTGCTGGATCGTTTTGTCGATCGTTAGTTTTAAATCTTGGCCATCCTTCACTGGTTGAAAAAGTTCTTCACCATCTGGTAATTCGTACCCTTTTAGATCTTTCATTACCTTTAACTGTCCGGGTTCTCCCCGTAGCTGTTGATCATATTGACTCTCTAAACCCATGATGGCTTTATTATCATAATTGATGAATCCAAGAACATATGCAGCCAAAGAATTGTTAGGATAATACCTTTTCGTTTCTTCTTTTAAAATAATTCCTGGTAAATTTAAGGCCTTAATTTTATCAGCAGTATCTTTATCTATTTTCCAACCACCTGGTCTAAGTTCCACTTGAAAAGCTTGCTTCGTTAATAATGTGTAAAGGTCGTTTTGTTCCATTTTAAGAATAGGCGATAATTTTAATGCAGTATTCAAAGGGTCTGTTACATGATTCTTATATTCATTTGAAAGAATAGCAACTACCGTGTAAGCAGGTGCATTGTAAGCTAATCGGTCTTCATTCCGATCAAAAATCGTACCTCTTTTAGGTTCAATTGTTGTATTTCGATTCCAGATGTTTTTAGCCTTCTCTTTTAACATTGTGGCTTCCACTGACTGAATATAAAACGATCTTGAAATCAAGACAAAAAAGAGAAAGGTTATCCCAATCCCTGCAAAAATTGCTCTTCTATTGATCAATTGTTTTGTCTTCATCCTCTTCACCTAAAAGTTACTTCAATTTAGTGTTTTCGATAATATAATGACTTGCTCTTCATTTAATGCCATACCAAGTTCTTCTTGAGCAATTTTAATAATACGTTCTGGGGCACTTAATTCAGCGATTTTTAGTTGCAAAGTATCATTCTCCTCATTGGTTTTAGCAATCGATTTTTCTAGGTTTTGAATCGAATAGTTATATTCAGAAATTTGGGCATAACCGGAAATGATAAAACCTGCTAAAATAACAACAAATAGAACCGTCAGTAAATAGAATAATTTTTCCTTAACAGGAAGGCTTTTTTTATTAACCTTACGAATTCTTTGTTGATGTGGAAGTGATTTTTGTTGTGTTTGATAAGCTAAGTTGCCATTTGTATAAATCGCCATGAAGTTTTCCCCCTATAGTTTTTCAGCTATTCTTAATTTTGCTGAACGTGCCCTTTGATTATCAGCTATTTCTTGTTCCGTTGGTATAATCGGTTTTTTGGTAATGATCTTTACTTCAGGTTGTTGTCCACACGTGCATACTGGGAAGTCAGGCGGGCAAATACAACCTTGTGCAAAATCTGAAAATACTTTTTTACATATACGGTCTTCCAAGGAATGAAAGGTAATCACACTGGCCCTTCCTTGAGGTCTAAGCATTTCTATGGCATCCTTTAATGCCTGTTCAAAAGCATTTAACTCATCATTCACAGCAATGCGAATCGCTTGGAAAGTCCGTCTTGCTGGATGTGGGCCTGATCTGCGAGCAGGAGCTGGAATCGCTTCTTTAATTAACTCTACTAACTCTCCCGTCGTTTTGATTTGTTTTTCTGAACGATGTTGCACAATTTTTTTTGCAATCTGGCGTGAAAATTTTTCTTCGCCATATTGATAGATGATTCGCGTTAAGTCTTGTTCAGGCCAGGTATTAACAATGATTTCTGCTGTTAACTCCTGTGTTTGATCCATCCGCATATCTAACGGGGCATCATAATGGTAACTAAATCCTCTTTCTCCTTCATCCAATTGTGGAGATGAAACCCCTAAATCAAATAACACACCATCTATCTCATAAATTCCTCTTTCATTTAAAACCTGTTTAAGTAATCGAAAGTTGGTTTTGATCAGGGTTACTTGATCTCCATATTTTTGCAATCGATCTTTCGCCGCTTCAAGCGCATGATCATCTTGATCTAAGCTAAACAATTTACCTTCTTCACCTAATTTAGAGGCAATTAAAATAGAGTGACCTGCACCTCCTAGGGTACAATCCACATAGATCCCATTTTCTTTAATATCTAACCCATCTACCGCCTCATATAATAGTACTGTTGTATGCTTAAACATGTAGATAGCCTCCAATATTACAAGTCAAAGTCAACAATCTTTTCAGCAATTTCATTAAAGGACTCTTCTGATTCTTGATAATAGCTTTCCCATAATTCTTTACTCCATATCTCTACTCGATTAGAAACACCAATAAATACACATTCTTTTATCAGTTCTGCATATTCCCTTAAATTGGGTGGTAAGCTTACTCTTCCCTGTTTATCTACTTCACATTCAACAGCACCGGAAAAAAAGAATCTAGTAAACTTTCTTGCATCAGCTCTAGTAAAAGGTAACGATTTTAATTTTTGTTCGACTTGCTGCCATTCAGATTGTGTATAAACAAACAAGGATTTATCTAATCCTCTTGTAATCACAAAGGTAGATCCTAATTCATCACGAAATTTGGCAGGAATAATGACTCGGCCTTTATCATCAATATTATGTTGAAATTCACCCATAAACATGCCAAGTCACCCCATTTCCCCTCCATTATCATCCACTTTACACCACAATCCACCACTTTTATTTTGTTATTCTTTAAATAAAAAAAAAATCCTGCTAATTTACAGGACTTTTTTAAAAAATAATACTTTATACCTTGTTTTTGGTTTTTGTTAAAAAAAATAAGTCAAAAGACCTAATTTTTCTTCATCAACACCATATTAATTCCCATTTGTGGATCAGCCGATAAATTGGGATCAAATTTTTTCTGAGCTTGATCTGTTTCTTGATATTGAATCGTCTCTAATTGCAAAACAGAATGCCAAATATGAAAATGTTCATATAATGCTTTTTTTACATCATGTAAAAGATCATGCCCTTCTGAAACGGGTTGATTTTTCACCACCACATGGGCTGTTAACATCACTTCTTCTGCTGAAATCCCCCAAACATGAATATCATGTACAGCATGAACCCCTGGTACTTGTTCCATTACCTCCTTGATCATATCCACATTTAGCCCTTCTGGAACGGCTTCTAAAAGGATACGAATGGATTCCCTTAACATACGAAAAGCCCCTCGTAAAATGACACTTGCAAAAATTATACTTATCATAGGGTCAATCCAAAGCCATCCAGTGAAATGTAATAATACTCCGCCAATAATGACTCCTGCATAGGAAAAGACATCACCAACAAAATGCAATACTGCACTTTTTACATTTAAGTTTTGTTTTTCTTTTTTTAAAAATAAAACAATCGTCCCTGTTACTAGGACTCCAAGCAAAGCAAGATAGATCATTCCCAATGATCCAACGGGTTCCGGTGTAAAAATACGGGTAATCGCTTTATAATAAATATAAAATGAAATTCCAATTAATGTAACATTATTAAAGAAAGCTGCAAATATTCCTACGCGATGATAGCCAAAGGTTAAACGTTTATTAGCTGGCCTTCTTGTTTGGCGAAGTGCAAACCAACTTACTCCTAAAGCAAGAATGTCACTAAGCAAATGCCATGCATCGCTGAGAATAGCTAAACTGTTCGTGATCAACCCACCAATGATCTCAGCAATAAATAAAATAGATGTCAACCAAAACGCAATATTAATTCCTCTTGTCTTCGTTTCAACCACATGATGAGTATGAGACAACGCAAATCAACTCCTCAGATTGGAACCACTCATAATAGAATACTACAAAATCTTGAACATTTTTCAGTTAAAATTGTGATAAAACAATGAAAAAAAGTTTGTATATTCCAATGCGCTCCGTTGTCCGTGCATTTCTTGGAATAAAACATAAGGTAAGAAATACACTCCCAAAAGTCGCTGCTTATGGAATATACAAACTTCAATGATAAGTTGAAGAAAAATGGATTCTTCTTTCACTTTTGTGGGTTAGTTAAAACTCGTTCTGGATGAGTATAAATGTTTAGATGGTCTCCTCGAATAAAACCAATGGTCGTAATATTCAATTCTTCAGCTAACTGTAATGCAAGATGCGTAGGGGCTGCCTTTGAAAGAAGAATTCCTACACCTATTTTTGAAACCTTGATCAACACCTCTGAAGAAATACGACCACTAAAAGCAATCAATTTATTTCCTAAGTTTATCCCATTTTTGATTGAATAGCCGTAAAGCTTATCTAATGCATTATGTCTTCCAATATCTGTACGGAAAATCATCTCTCCATCTAAGCTACACAAAGCAGCATTATGTACTCCACCTGTTTCTTTGAAAATGGTTGAACTTTCATGTAAGTGATTCATCATTTGAATACTATCTTCAATGGTAATCTTTAAATTCGAATTGATTGTCTTTGCTGTTTTTACATCATTTTCAAAGTAAAAGTTCCTACTTTTCCCACAACAAGAGCCGATAAATCGCTTGATATAATCATGCGGAGAAAATTTTGGCTTGTTTTTGATCTCTACATATGCAAACCCTTTCGATTCGATGATCGTGATGGAGATGACCTCTTCGATAAAACGAATCACACCTTCCGAGGCTAAAAAACCAATTATCATTTCTTCTAAATGAGAAGGAGAGCAAATAATCGTAGCAAACTCTTCCCCATTTAGAAAAATCGTCAGAGGCATTTCATAAGCAATTTCATCCTCTACTTCTTGCCATTGCTGTTCGTGATATTGAATAATATTTTTCTTCACTGATAATGGATGTTCGATCATGATCACTTGTTATTTTCATCCATTTCATCTTCACGAATATAAGTAAACCAATAAGCACTAGCAACAGCAAAACAACCTTCAACGGCATTACCAAGATAGACAGGAACAAAATTACTGATCGTGATCCAAAACCAGTTGCGAACGAGCTGAAAACTTGTTATTATTTTGGAATACCAAGCGATAGAGACTGCCATCATATTGCCTGTCAGCAATTCTCCTCCTGCAATCAATACAAAAATAAGACCAACTGGGAAAACTGCAGCTCCCAAAAAAGAGCCGAACGTTCCCCAATCCTTTGGTAAATTAGCAACGACACGAACATCTAATAGAAAACCCATAGCGATAAATGCTCCTGCAAGAAAGCCTAATACCAACATATTGGATAAAGGAAGTTTTGCTTTTTTCACCCCTTGTTCTACTGTGAATTTTGCAATTCGTTGGGGATTGTGATAATTATAATCCAAATTTCATTCCTCCCTTACAAACCACTTTTATATAACTCCTTGATGAATTTTCCTGGAATTGATCGAGGGTGGTGCCATCGATCGTTCCACATATTTCACAAATCTTAGTCATTCTTATCCTCCTGTAGGTTTATCTGATCATCCATTTTATCTGTTTCTACCTTACCCTTTTTAAGCATTAGATTGTATCCTGCATCAAGTATTGCTTGTTTGAAATCAGTAATAGAAGCGGCATGCTCATCATAGCTAATCAGCGCATTTCCGTTTTTTTCATTGATAACCACTTCTCTTACTCCCCAAACATCTTGCAATACCTCTTTCACTCGATCTGCATCAACTTTTGTATTGATTCCTTGAACAGCGATATTTTCAGTTAACATGGTTAACCCTCCTTTTGCCTAATGCACAGGATTGGCGTCAGATTGCAATTCTTCACCCATACCTTTTAAGAAGTTCATAAATAAATTAAGTGATGCTCGAATTTCAGGATCCCTTGCATCTTTTAACATCGTCCATAAACTTGGTGCCTTTTCGTCACCAGCTTCATTCATCCCTCGTTCAAGCCCTCTAGCTAACCCCTTTAATCCGTTTAACAGTGTTTCCACCTGCCCTGGGTCAAGACTCCCTAGGAATTTTAATCCTTGTATGATATTTTTAACCAAATGGTGAACACCTGGTTGATTCATTTGTGTAATGGCAATTTTTCCTACCTTTTGCCGATTTTTCAATATTCCATCAGCGATTTGAAGCAACCCTGCATCGCTCATTCCTTTAAATACATCTAAGGCAATAAAAATCGTTTCTCGATTTTCCGCTACTTTTTCAAGGATTTGTTGAATGGATTGTTCACGTTCTTCTGCCTTGTTAGGAACTTTCTTGTTAATACGTGTAATCGCTTGGGCCATTTTGATCCCCTCCATTCGTTAACATTTCAGGAATTGGGATATAATCTGAACGCTTCCATTTTTCCTCTACATTTACCCCAATTTGAGGAACACGATGACCAAAACGGTGATTCACGCGTGGTAATGGTGGTTCTCCATCTTTTTCTAAGATTTCCATCTTTACATCCATCTCCTTGTAAGCAGGAGTATGGGTAACCTTATCATGATAACTACTTGTTAAATGGTTCACCGAGGAATTATCTTTTGTTGAGTTCATCGTTAAGTAGAGTTCTTTTCCTTTGACTCGTTCAGTGATGTGTGTTCTCACTTCCACTTTTCCATATGGGGAAGTTAGACGAACCAAGGTACCATCCTTAAGCCCACGTTCCTTCGCTAGTTCTGGGGAAACTTCAAGCCATGGTTCCGGTACTTTGTGCGTAATTCCCTCTGATTTATAGGTCATATTTCCTTCGTGAAAATGTTCAAGTAAACGACCGTTATTCAGATGTAAATCAAATCCTTTACCTGGTTTAAAAGGTGGTGTCCAATCAACCGGGAAGAATCTTGCTTTCCCATCCTTAAATGGAAAACGTTCCTCAAATAGTCGTAATGAACTTGTTCCATCTGGTTTAACTGGCCAGAGTTGGCTATTCCACCCCTCTAATCGATCGTAAGAAACTCCTGCAAATAATGAGGCTAAACTAGCCGCTTCCGCCATAATCTCAGAAGGATGATCATAACGCCAATTGGCACCCATCTTATTAGCCAACTCTTGGAAGATCAACCAGTCAGGTTTGCTATCTCCTAATGGATCAAATACTTGATAAAAGCGTTGAATCCGACGCTCGGTATTTGTGAAGGTTCCTTCTTTTTCTAAACTTGGGGAGGCTGGAAGTACCACGTCCGCAAATTGAGCTGTTTTTGAGAAAAAGATATCTTGTACGACAAAGAATTCTAGCTTCTCAAAGTTTCCTTGAACATAATTCACATTGGAATCAACAAGTCCCATTTCTTCTCCAAACAGGTACATCGCTTTAATTTCGCCCTTTTCTATCCCTTCAACCATTTGATGGTTATCATAACCTGGTTTTTTAGGAAGCTTAACTCCCCATGCTTGTTCATAGCGAGCTCGAACCAGTTCATTTTCTACAGGCTCATATCCAGGAAGAAAAGTAGGCATTGTACCAAAATCAGAAGCTCCTTGGACATTATTATGTCCTCTTAATGGATACGCTCCTGTCCCCGGTCGGCCATAATTTCCTGTTACTAACAATAGATTGGAAATGGCCGTACTGGTATCTGAAGCTCCCATGTGTTGAGTAACTCCCATCGCCCATAATATGCACATGCTTTTCACTTCATGAATCATGTTAGCAAGCTTAAGGATTTCTTCTTTTGAGATTCCTGTGATTTCTTCAGCATATTCAAGAGTAAATTTCTTTAAGGATGCTTTATATTCTTCATATCCATTCACACGGTTGTTGATGAAATCCTTATCTTCCCAGCCCTGGTCAATCAAATATTTTGTGATCGCTGAAAGTAACACTAAATCTGTTGCAGGATTTGGATGAAGATGAATGTCTGCTCTTTGAGCCATTTCATTTTTCCGTAAGTCAATCACTGCTAACTTTTGGCCATGAAGTTTGTGTGCTCGCTTGATTCGTGTAGCTAAAACAGGGTGAGATTCTGCGGGATTAGCACCGATAATTAAGATCATGTCACTCTCAGCAATATCATGGATCGTTCCAGAATCGCCGCCATATCCCACCGTACGGAATAAACCAGTTGTTGCAGGTGTCTGACAATATCTTGAACAATTATCTACATTATTTGTACCGATTATAGATCGAGCGAATTTCTGGAAAAGATAATTCTCTTCATTACTACATTTTGATGAGGAGATAAACGCCAAAGAATCTGCTCCACTTTTTTCTTTGATCTCTCTAAATTTTGTTGCAACTAGGGTTAAAGCTTCATCCCATGTGGCTTCTCTAAAATGATCTCCCTCTCGGATCAATGGTTTTGTTAGTCTTTCTTCACTGTTGACAAAATCCCAGCCAAATTTTCCTTTAACACAAGTAGAAATCCCGTTAACAGGACCATCTACATGCGGTTCTACTTTGAGAATTTTGCGTCCTTTTGTCCAGATTTCAAAACTACAGCCAACCCCACAATATGTACATACGGTTTTTGTCCGTTTGATCCTAGTTTCACGCATAGCTGATTCCATTTCAGAAATCGCAAAAATCTCTTGATAGCCTGGTTCAACTTCTTTTGTAATATCTATCATTGGTTCTAATATATCTTTGTGAATTCCAGTGAGGTATCCTGCTTCACCTAGCATGGATTTTTCCATTAGCGCATTACATGGACAAACCGTGACACAATGTCCACAAGAAACACAAGAAGATTGGTCAATCGGAACATCCTGATCCCAAATGACTCTTGGGATCTCCCGGCTCCAATCGATAGTCAATGTTTCATTCACTTGAAGATCTTGGCAAGCCTCTACACACCTACCACAAACAATACATTGCCTGGTTCGTAGCGATAAAAGGGATGAGAGTTATCTGGTGGGTATGGCTTTGGACGAAATTCATATTTTTGATGTTCAATCTCTAAATATTCAGCAGTATTATGTACTTCACAATTTCCGTTATTGTTATCGCATACAGTACAATAAAGTTCATGATTTTTTAAAATTCTAGACATGGCCTCTAGTTGAGACGCCTTTACAAGTTCTGAATGGGTATCTACTTTCATCCCTAATTTTGCTGGTGTTTTACAAGAACGAACGAGTTCCCCATCTACATTAACTAGACAGGTGTCACAAGTCCCTATCTCTCGCAAATTAGGGTGATGGCAGATACTAGGAATATAATAATCATGAGCTCTAGCTACTTCTAAAATCGTTTGACCAGGTTTCACTTCGAATTCTTGATCGTCAATCGTAATGGTAAAATTATCCTCATTCATGATCTATCACCTTCAGGATTTTAAGCTAGGAATAGTTTTTTACAACGTGAGGAAAATTATACCTCTGTCTATTTTCTTTATATTCTCATCTTAAATATAAAGTCAAAAAATAGATATTAATGGATACATTAAAAAGTGGGAATCCCATGTTAGAAATACATGGTTCCCACTTTTTTAAAAGGTAGAAAGTAAACTTTCTTTCAATATTTATTGGAATCCCACAAAAGTAATCGGAGTATGCTTCAAAGGAAGGCGTCACTTTTGTGAGCTATATTAATCTCTGGCTGGTTGATAGATACAGTAAGGCTCTTCCGCCATATAATTGCCGGTTTCATAGAAGGCTCTAGCCCGACACCCTGAACAAACATTGATGTATTCACATACACTACATTTCCCTTCTAGACTCTCTTGATCACGAAGTTTCAAGAAAACAGGAGACTCATTCCAAATCTCCTTTAGCGTCTGTTTTTTTACATCTCCAGCTTCTACTGGAAGATAACCACATGGTTGAACCTTTCCTTTATGAGAAATAAAGAACACTCCTGTCCCAGCTAAACATCCCTTTGTCATTGCTGCCATTCCATGAGTTTGAAAGGTGACTTTCTCTCCTCTTTCTTTTGCCTTTTGCCTGATAATCCGATAATAGTGAGGAGCGCAGGTCGCTTTTATTTCTAACGGAGCTTCACGAGACTGTTCAGAAAACCAAGCTAAAACCTCCTCGTATTGTTCTGAAGGAAGCATTTGGTTCTCAGCAATTTGAATACCACATCCTACAGGCACAAGCATAAACAGATGAAGAGCTACTGCTTTTTTATCTACTGCTAACTGAAGTAATTCTTCGATTTGATCTACATTATGCTTGCTAATGGTTGTGTTAAATTGCACGTCTACCCCAGCATCTTGTAAAAATTTGGCTCCTTCTAGCGCTTGGTCAAAGGCACCAGGAATTCCACGAAATCCATCATGAGTTTCTTTATTTGCTCCATCGATACTAATCGAAACCCGTTTAATTCCTATTTCTTTTATTTTGCGGGCATGATATTGGTCAATCAATGTTCCATTAGTGGCAAGAGCCACTTTTAAACCTTTTTGTAAAGCATAACTTGCAATCTCATAAAAATCAGGTCGATAAAGCGGTTCCCCACCTGTCAAGATAAGGATCGGATCCCCTAAGGAAGCGATTTGATCAATTACCTGATAAGCTTCTTCGGTCGACAATTCTTCTTTATTTCGATTTGGTTGAGCCGTCGCGCGACAATGAACACATTTTAGATTACACCCTTCAGTTAATTCCCAAAAAATAAGGCGTGGCTGCATCTATTTCTCCCCCTTATACGATCCCGATCTCTTCGTCTGTTAGATAACAAGCAGGATCTGATGCCCAAAAGTTTCCAGTTGCAGCTTCTGCCCTTGAACGGAAATTACCGTTACAAATCTGAAGCCATTGGCAGGAAGCACATCTTCCTTCAAGTAAGGGTTTACGATTTTTTAAACCATTTAAAATAGGATGTTCTGCTTTGGACCAAATATCACCAAAATGTTGTTCTCTAATATTTCCAAAGGTATGATTTTGGGTAAATTGATCTGCATGTACATTACCACGATGATCTATATTTGCAATGGCGATTCCTGAACGATTGCCACCATTTCGTTGTAACATTTCTAGGATAAAAGCAGCTTGTTCTGGGTTTTTTTCTTTCATTTTGAGATAAAGGTAAGGACCGTCAGCGTGATTATCAACCGTCAAGATTTCTTTTTCAAGACCTCTATGATGGAAATCTAACGTTCTTTCTATAATAATATTTAATGCATCCCTCGTTTCTTCATGGGTTAAATCTTCCTTCATCATCTCACTACCTCTACCTGAATAACCTAGATGATAGAAACAAGCTCTATTAATGTTCTCCTTTTCCATAAAATCAAAAATATCATTTAGTTGAAGATAATTATGTTTATTGATCGTAAATCGTAATCCAACCCTTTGTCCAACCTCTATTAAATGGCGAACCCCATTTAAAGCTTTTTCAAAAGCACCTTTTGATCTTCGAAATTCATCATGTTTTTCATTGATTCCATCAAAGGAAACGCCTACATAGCCAACGCCAATCTCTTTGATTGTATTAGCCATTTCTTGATCAATCAGTGTACCATTTGTAGAAAAAGTTACTCTTATTCCTTTGTTGATCGCATATTCGGCTAATTCTAATATATCTTCACGAATCAAAGGTTCTCCACCAGATAAAAGAAGTACCGGAACTTGAAAGTCCGCTAGCTGATCAATCATTTGTTTTGCTTCTTCTGTTGAAAGTTCATTTTCATACTTTATTGATTCAGAACTAGAGTAACAATGAATACAGTGTAGATTACAAGTCCTCGTTACATTCCATACCACGACAGGCCCGTGGTTTAAATGCGTGCCATTTACTCGCCCATGTGCACCCTTACTATAGCGTAATTGATCCCCAAAATTACTTGAATTGGTTAAAAGTTTTGTAATTCCTATCATTTTCTCTCCCCCCCTAAGACGCTATGTTACATTCTAATTATACAAGAAGTATTGCCTATGTACAAAACAAACCTATAACAAAAAAAAGAATATACGCGATACTAAACAAAATAAAACTTAATTTTGAAGTGGCAATCATGATTTTTCTTAAGCTAATTTTTCGTTTTATTTTCCATTGTAGAAAACCAATACTTGTTATCAAAAACAACACCCAGAAAAACACCCACCAAAATCCTTGCTTTAATTGAAAGATAAATTTAATTTGAGCACTTACAGCCGAAAAAAGAAGAATTGTGGTCGAATGAAACGCCCAATTAAATGCATGTTTCTTTTCTTTTCCCATAAAAACCATCAAATAATAAATAAGAAAAAAGGAAATAAACGGAACCGTCGCTATCAAAGCATAAGTTTTTATAAAAACGCCCAAAAGAAACACTCCTTATTACAAAATCGCATTCTTTCCCAAGGTTATTCTTCGGAAAAAACATGATCAATTCCTGCTTTGTAAGTGAATTTCTTTTCCGAATATTTAGGATTTATTTTAATTTACTTTTAATTTAGATTTTTGTAAAATTTTTAATAAAAATATACCATTCTTACGACTTTTATAGTACAATATAAGAAAATAAAGAATATTTTAACAATAATATCCCCTTTTTCAAAACAATGGTTTTTATTTAAATTTAGGGAGGCGGATGAAATGGCTTTATCAAAAGTATTACAGTTAAAAGTAAACTATAAGACGATGGATGACTTTAAAAAATTTAGAGAATATGGTTTGGCTGAATTAGCCATGCTAGAAGATCTTGAGGCCAATTTAATTGAAGATGAAATGAATTCTCCATTTTTCGGGATTTATGATGATGATATGTTGGTTGGAAGAATGAGCTTATATCGTGTTGATCGTAAATATGACCAATTCTTTAGTCCTCCACAGGACTATTATGAACTGTTTAAATTAGAAGTGTTACCTGAATACCGCAATCAAAAAATAGGAACAGCACTCGTCAAATATGCAAAAAGTCTAGGACACCCTATTAAAACCAATGCTAGAAATCGTTCAGATGATTTTTGGCTTAAGATGGAATTTGTACCAGTTAAATATGACATGATTCGCGATAGGGGTGAAAACCCTTACATTTGGCATCCTGATGGTGTCGGCGTTCAGTGGTAAATACTTTTCACGCAAATAAGCAAATCTAAAGAATCGGGTAGGAGACTGGCCATTATTTGACCAGCCGACCTCCCACAGCACCGTACGTACCGTTCGGTATACGGCGCTTCCAAAGTTTACACGTCACTTCACAGAATAACACTCGCTAAAACTTAGATATCCAGCTCGCTTAAATCGCTCGTTAGATAGGGCTTTTGTCAAGATAGGGCTATGAGCAGTACGCCAATAGCCTTTTCTTGTATTCGCCCACATCCACGCTTGCTCCTCACTC
>NZ_BDGM02000019.1:0-62264 GCF_001748485.2 Tepidibacillus sp. HK-1
TGACGGCGGAGGGGATACACTCGTTCCCATCCCGAACACGATCGTTAAGCCCTCCAGCGCCGATGGTACTTGGACCGAAGGGTCCTGGGAGAGTAGGACGTTGCCAGGCAATAAAAAAAGCTAACCATGTGGTTAGCTTTTTTTATTGGCTTTGTTAAAAGATAAGAAAGTATAACTTTCTTGCACTTGTCATTTAGGGGTTTGTATATTCCATAAGTTGCGACTTTCAAAAGTGCCCTTCTCTCCTTAATCTTTATTCATAGAAGGGCACGGATGACGGAGCACGATGGAATATACAACCTTTTCTTATGAAAGTCGAAGAAAGTTATTGTGTTTTGAAAGCTAGGGGAGTAAAAAACGTTAAGTTGTTATATAATGAGAAATAATAAATGCACTTTTCTTCTTTAAGAAAGGAGTATATAAATTGAACAATGAAGTGGATACTATCATCTTTGATTTTGATGGAACATTATTTCAGACAGAAAAATTAGTGATTCCATCATTTGAGAAAACCTTTGCAAGATTGGAAGCTGAAGGGTATTACATAGGGAAAAAATTTAGTGAAGAGGAATTATTATCTGTTATAGGAAAGACATTAGAAGATATATGGCAAACATTATTACCTCATCTTTCCTTAGAAGCACATAAAAAAGCAAATGATTATATGCTCCATTATGAGATTGAGGGAGTAAGCGAAGGATACGGAGCTTTATACCCTCAAGTCATTGAGACTTTATTACAATTAAAAAATCAAGGTTATCGGTTGTTTGTTGCCAGTAATGGGCTAGAAACATATATTAAAGAACTTGCAAAAGCTTTTCGTATTGATCATTATTTTGAAGCAATGTATAGTGCTGGCGAATTTGAAACAAAGAGCAAAAATGATTTAGTAAAAAAACTGGTTCAAGATTATTCGATTGAAAATGGAGTAATGGTAGGAGATCGACAATCTGATGTTGAAGCAGGTAAAACGAATAAGCTTTTTGTGATTGGATGTGATTTTGGCTTTTCATCTAAGGATGAATTAAAAAATGCAGATGTGGTCATTCAATCCTTTGATCAAATTTTGGCAGTGTTGAATGGCTAGAATCAATCAAACAAGTGAAGGGTGTAAAAGAAGTATATCTTGGTTAAAATACAGAGTAGTATTCTGCTCTGTTTTTTTTATATAACCAATGCTTCAAAGATGAAAAGTTCGAGTAACTTTTAGGGAATTGGCAAAATACAAAATAGATATTATAATATAAATAAAGGTCAAAGTTAGTCAAAGTCAATTTTATTTCGATTGGAGGATAGAATGAGGAATATATCTGACATCATTGAACAATTTTTAAAAACCGCTCTTGAATTTAGTGACGACGGGGTTATTGAAGTTCAAAGAAGTGAACTAGCAGAAAAATTCCAAGTTGTTCCCTCCCAAATTAACTATGTAATCAGTACCCGTTTTTCACTAGAAAAAGGATTTTCTGTTGAAAGTAAAAGAGGTGGTGGAGGTTACATTAGGATAAAAAAGTTAGAAATTGAATCAAACGATTCTTTTTATAAGGCTTTAAATAAATTGATAGGGTCAGAAATTGCTCAATCACAAGCGATTACTATAATAGAAAGATTAAAAGAAGAAAAGATTATTAATGAAAATGAGTATTCCATCATAAAATCAATTATTAGTAGAGAAGTACTAAGTTTACCATTACCAATACGTGATCAAATCCGTTCAAATATACTAAAGGCAACATTAAGGGTTATTTTTTCGAAATAGAAGGAGGGAAGTTGAATGCTTTGCGAAAATTGTGGGGAAAAACCAGCAACACTTCACTTTACCAAAATTATAAATGGACAAAAGAACGAAATGCATTTATGTGAGCAATGTGCAAAGGAAAAAGGAGAAATCATACCTACTGATACAAATGTTTTTTCATTTCCCCAGTTACTATCAGGATTATTAAATTTTGACCAAATGGTACATGGTCATTCTCCAAATACATCTATGGATCCTTTACGTTGTAAAAATTGCGGTTTAACTTTTAATCAATTCAAAAAAACGGGTAAGTTTGGATGTAGTGACTGTTACCAATATTTTGAGCCTCAATTGGAACCCATTTTTAGACGAATCCATGGCAATAGTCAGCATAGTGGCAAAGTTCCTACTCGTACAGGGGGAAAAATAAAATTAAAGAAGGAACTTCGAGAATTAAAGGATCAACTTCAAAAAAAGATAGCTTTAGAGGAATTTGAAGAAGCGGCAAAAATTAGGGATAAAATTAAAGAACTTGAGCTCAAACTTACGGAAAGACGGGGTTGAGGCGAAATGTCATTAGATCGATTTTTAAGAAATCCAATAAGTGAATGGATGAGTGGTGCTGGACCTGAATCAGATATTGTGATCAGTAGTCGATTACGTTTAGCAAGAAATTTAAGAAATCATCCTTTCCCTTTGTTAGAAACTGATTCTGAAGCGCGAGCAGTAGTTGATGAAATCAGTAGGGCTTTGAACCAAGAAGCAATAAAGAAAATTAGTAAATTTGAATTAATTGAAATAGAACATTTAAGTGAGCTACAAAGAAGGGTTCTGGTAGAAAAACATTTAATCAGTCCAAATCTAGCTCATGAATCCCGTAGAGGGGCTGTATCGCTAAGTGAAAATGAAGCAATTAGTATTATGATCAATGAGGAAGACCATCTTAGGATTCAATGTTTATATCCGGGATTTCAAATTTATGAGGCTTGGAAAATGGCAAATCAAATAGATGATTTATTAGAGCAAAAGCTTGAATATGCTTTTGATGAGAAAAGAGGTTACTTGACCAGTTGCCCAACAAATGTAGGTACAGGAATTAGAGCATCTGTTATGCTTCATTTGCCGGCATTGGTTATAACGGGACAAATCAACCGAATCATCTCTGCTATTACTCAAGTAGGATTAACCGTTAGAGGGATATATGGTGAGGGAAGTGAAGCACTAGGTAATCTATTTCAGATATCCAATCAGATTACCTTAGGACAAACGGAAGAGGATATTATTGATAATTTACAAGGGGTCGTTAACCAAATTATCGACCATGAAAGACAATTTAGAAAAAACTTGCTTCTGGAATCTAAAACAAAGTTAGAAGATAGGGTTGGAAGATCCTATGGTATTTTATCTTATGCAAAAATAATGGATTCTAAGGAAGCAATGCAACGATTGTCAGATGTAAGGCTAGGAATAGATTTGGCGATGATTAAAGGTGTTTCATCAACAATATTAAATGAATTGATGGTATTGACTCAACCAGGTTTTCTACAATTGGATGCCGGTGATGTCCTAACACCAGAGGAAAGAGATGTGCGTAGAGCTACAATCATTAGAGAAAGATTGACTAAAAGGTAAAAAGAAGGAGGAAAAAATCATGATGTTCGGACGCTTTACTGAAAGATCACAAAAGGTTTTAGCATTAGCTCAAGAAGAGGCAGTTAGACTTGGGCATTATAATATAGGAACTGAACATATTTTATTAGGGTTAGTTAAAGAGGGAGAAGGAATTGCGGCAAAAGCTTTGCAATCTTTAAATATCAGCTTAGAAAAAGTTCAAGCTGAAGTTGAGTCCTTAATAGGTAAAGGCCAAGGGAAACCTATGACCATTTCCTATACGCCTAGAGCAAAGAAAGTAATAGAGTTATCAATGGACGAAGCTAGGAAATTGGGACATACTTATGTGGGAACTGAGCATATCTTATTAGGGCTTATCCGTGAAGGAGAAGGCGTAGCAGCAAGGGTACTAAATAATTTAGGTGTTAGCTTAAATAAAGCTAGGCAACAAGTATTGCAATTACTTGGAAACACAGAGGCGGTTTCATCGCATCAGCCGCATCACGCTAACCATAATACCCCAACTTTAGATTCTTTAGCGAGAGACCTTACTTTTATTGCGAAAAATGGTGAATTAGACCCTGTGATTGGTAGAGAAAAGGAAATTGAACGTGTGATTCAAGTATTAAGTCGAAGAACAAAAAATAACCCAGTTCTGATTGGAGAACCTGGAGTTGGGAAAACAGCAATTGCAGAAGGGTTGGCTCAGAGAATCGTAAATAATGAGATTCCTGAAACATTAAGGGATAAAAGAGTGATGTCACTAGACATGGGGACTTTAGTAGCCGGAACAAAATATCGTGGTGAGTTTGAGGATCGGCTAAAAAAGGTAATGGAGGAAATTCGACAAGCCGGTAATATCATTCTATTTATCGATGAACTTCATACGCTAATAGGAGCAGGTGGAGCAGAAGGGGCTATTGATGCCTCAAATATTCTAAAACCTGCCTTAGCTAGAGGTGAGCTGCAAGCAATCGGTGCAACAACTTTGGATGAGTATCGTAAATATATTGAAAAAGACGCTGCGTTAGAGCGTCGTTTTCAACCCATTATGGTTGATCCACCAACTGTTGAAGAAACAATACAAATCTTAAAAGGATTAAGAGATCGCTATGAAGCACATCATCGGGTGAAAATTTCTGATGAAGCAATTGAACAAGCGGTGAAATTATCTGATCGATATATCACTGATCGTTTCTTACCAGACAAAGCAATTGATTTGATTGATGAAGCTGCTTCAAAAGTTCGCCTTCATAGCTATACAGTCCCACCAAATTTAAAAGAATTAGAGGAAAAATTAGCCGAAATCAAAAAGGAAAAGGATTCTGCTGTACAGAGTCAGGAATTTGAAAAGGCAGCTTCTTTAAGGGATAGAGAACAACAACTAAAAGAAGAATTAGAAGTAACCAAAAATAAATGGAAGGAACAGCAGGGACGTACAGACACAGAGGTCTCTATTGATGATATTTCTCATGTGGTTGCTAGCTGGACAGGGATTCCTGTAACAAAAATGGCTGAAGAAGAGACAGAACGATTATTAAAAATGGAATCGATATTACATGAAAGAGTTATCGGTCAAGAAGAAGCAGTTAAGGCAATTTCTAGAGCGATTCGAAGAGCAAGAGCAGGACTTAAAGATCCTAAAAGACCTATTGGTTCATTTATTTTCCTTGGACCAACAGGGGTTGGAAAGACTGAATTAGCAAGAGCATTAGCTGAAGCGATGTTTGGCGATGAGAATGCAGTCATTCGTATTGATATGTCGGAATATATGGAAAAACATGCAACCTCTCGTTTAATTGGGGCACCTCCAGGATATGTTGGTTATGAAGAAGGTGGGCAATTAACTGAAAAGGTTAGAAGAAAGCCATACTCCGTCGTTTTACTTGATGAAATAGAAAAAGCTCATCCAGAAGTCTTTAATATTCTATTGCAAGTTTTAGAAGATGGTCGTTTAACAGATGGTAAAGGAAGAATGGTTGATTTTAAAAACACAGTAGTGATTATGACATCCAATGTTGGCGCCGAGATGATTAAGAAAGACACTGGATTAGGATTTACAACGAGAACAGCAGAAGATGATTATAAAAATATGAAGAATCGAGTTATGAGTGAGTTAAAACGTAACTTTAGACCTGAGTTCTTGAACAGAATTGATGAAGTGATTGTTTTCCATGCACTTTCAAAAGAGGATATTAAGGAAATTGTTACTCTTATGGCCAATCAGTTGCGTGAAAGGTTAAAAGAACAAGGAATTGATTTTATACTAAATGAAGGAGCGAAAGAGTTCTTAGCAAAAGAAGGATATGATCCTAATTTTGGTGCTCGACCTTTGCGTAGAGCCATTCAAAAGCATATCGAAGATAAACTTTCTGAGGAACTTTTAAAAGGAAATATTAAGAAAGGTGACGTTGTAACGATAGATGTTGAAAATGATGCTTTAGTCGTTAAAAAGTAATTTTTTTAAAAGTGTTATGAGGACTCTATTTAAGGGGTCCTTTTCTCTTATCGTTGTAGTTCGTAATTAAATACGGTATGATATATAAATAGTAGATATAAAAATGGGGAAATTTAGATGAGTAAAATAAAAAGTAAATATATATGCCAAGAATGTGGATATGAAAGCCCAAAATGGATGGGAAAATGTCCAGGTTGTCATCAATGGAATACTATGGTAGAGGAAATAGAACAGAAAACATCTAGTCCAAATCGTTTACAAATTTCCTGGTCTTCCTCCCCACAATCAATATCTGGAATAAATGTTGAAGAAGAGCCAAGAATAAATACAAATATAGAAGAATTAAATCGTGTTTTAGGTGGAGGAATTGTACCAGGTTCCCTAATCTTGGTTGGTGGAGATCCTGGTATAGGAAAATCCACTTTATTGTTACAATCATCGCAAAGCATTGCTCGTTCAGGAAACCGTGTCTTGTATGTTTCGGGTGAAGAGTCAGTGAAACAGACGAAATTGCGAGCAGAACGTTTAGGGGTTCATGCAGAAGAGTTATGGGTATTAACTGAAAATCAATTAGAACAAATTGAAGCTCATATAGACAAGACCAATCCTATGATCGTTATTATTGATTCGATTCAAACAGTTTATCATCCACAGATCACTTCAGCCCCAGGAAGCGTAGCACAAGTTCGTGAATCGACAGCACACCTAATGAGGATTGCCAAATCAAAAGGTATCGCCATTTTTATTGTTGGTCATGTCACAAAACAAGGAGAAATTGCCGGACCCAGATTATTAGAACATATGGTAGACACTGTTTTATATTTTGAAGGGGAAAGACATCATACCTATCGAATTCTAAGGGCAGTCAAAAATCGTTTCGGATCCACCAATGAAATGGGTATATTCGAAATGAAGGAGGAAGGTCTAATCGAGGTTAAAAATCCTTCCGAATTATTTTTATCTGAGCGTCCAATGGGAGTCGCAGGTTCTTCTGTTGTTGCAAGTATGGAAGGGACTAGACCTGTGCTAGTAGAGGTACAGGCTTTATTATCACCTACTAGCTTTGTAACTCCTAGAAGAATGGCTACTGGGGTCGACCAACAACGTGTGGCTTTAATTATGGCAGTTTTAGAAAAAAGGTTAGGTATGTTTTTGCAAAATCAGGATGCTTTTGTTAATATCGCTGGAGGGGTAAAAATAGGAGAGCCTGCCATTGATCTCTCAATAGCAGTAAGTATCGCTTCTAGCTTTAGGGACAGAGCGGTTCAGTCACATGACGTATATATAGGTGAAATTGGTTTAACTGGTGAGGTAAGAGGGGTATCAAGAATTGAGCAAAGAGTTCTTGAAGCTAAAAAATTAGGCTTTAATCGGATTATCATACCCTTTAATAATATAAAAGGCTGGAATATTCCTTCAGGGGTCGAAGTGCTTGGGGTTAAAACCATTGCGGAAGCTCTAGATATTGCTTTGGGAGGGTAAGGCATGACTAAAGAGATAAAAAGAGAAGAATTTATGAGCAGTGTTTTAAAATTAGTTGCACCTGGAACCCCCTTTAGAGAAGGGTTAGAAAATGTTCTTAGGGCAAAAACTGGCGGGTTGATTGTCGTTGGATATAGTAATGAAGTAATGGATATCGTAGATGGGGGATTTTCCATCAATTGTGACTTTACGCCTGCCCACCTATACGAATTGGCGAAAATGGATGGAGCGATTATTTTAAGTGATGATTTGAAAAGGATTTTATTTGCTAACACCCATTTAAATCCCGATACTGCTATTTCTTCAAGTGAAACAGGAATAAGGCATCGAACAGCGGAAAGGGTTGCAAAACAAACAGGCCATTTGGTCATTTCTATTTCACAAAGAAGAAATGTCATCACCTTATATCAAGGTAATTATCGTTATGCTTTAAAAGATATTGGTGTTATTTTAACGAAAGCAAATCAAGCGATACAAACACTAGAAAAATATAAATCTGTTTTGGATCAGGCTCTTACGAATTTATCAGCTATGGAATTCGAAGAATTAGTCACTTTAAATGATGTTGTATTGGTCATACAAAGAATTGAAATGGTTCAGCGAATAAAATCTGAAATTGAGCGATTTATCAATGAATTAGGAACAGAAGGTCGTTTGATTAGCATGCAGCTTGAAGAATTGGTAGCAAATATTGAAAATGAAGCGTACCGTTTAATGAAAGACTACCATAAAGAGCAAAATGAAGAAGAAGTTAAACGTGTCTTAACTGAGTTAAAGAAATTAACTCCAGATGAATTATTGGAAAGCCAAAATATTGTTCGTTTACTTGGATATACAGGTAACATCAATATTCAAGAAGAACCTGTTTCTCCTAGAGGTTTCCGTATATTAAGTCGAATTCCAAAGTTGCCAAGTCCAATTATTAACAATTTAGTAGAGCAATTTTCTCAATTATCAAGAGTGATGATGGCAACAATTGAAGAATTAGATGATGTTGATGGAATTGGTGAGGTTCGAGCTAGGGCGATTAAAGAAGGACTCAAGCGAATCCAGGAACAAGTCTTCATTGATCGACATATTTAAACTCTATTGAGGTGAGATTGTGAAACATCATGCTTTGATTAAGGAAGGACTACCTACACTTGGTATTCTTTTGATCTTAACTGGCGTCTTATATGAAATCCAATCTTGGTTATCATTGATTGGGATTGGTCTTATCTTATTTGTTCTTTACTTTTTTAGGGATCCTAAGCGAGAATCACCTATCAATGATGAATTAGCCATCATGGCTCCTGCAGATGGGGTGATTACAGATATTCGTGAAATTGAAGAAACATCATTCATGAAGCAGAGGGCTATCTGCATAAGTATTTTTATGAGCCCATTAGATGTTCATATCAATCGTAGTCCAATTTCAGGTGAAGTTAAATTTATAGAGTACAAAAAAGGCAAATTTATCCCTGCCACAAGACCTGAAAGCCATGTAGTAAACGAAAAAAATTTTATAGGGATAGAAAATGAAAAAATGAAGGTACTCGTTGTTCAAATCGCTGGAATTATGGCAAGGCGAATTGTAAATTGGTCAAAATTAGGGCAAAAAATTAAAAAGGGTGATAAAATAGGAATGATTAAATTTAGTTCTGGAACACAACTTTATTTACCTGTTAAGACAGAAATTGTTGTAGAAAAGGGGGATAAAGTTTATTCTGGAAAAACGATGATCGGGAGGTATTTAGAATGATTAATCGCATACTTCCCAGTCTATTTACGGTTGGGAATTTATTTTTGGGAATCATTTCAATCATTTTAGCATTTCAGGGAGTACCGGAATATGCTGCAATCATGGTGATTATTGCCATGTTACTAGATGGTTTAGACGGTAGAATTGCTCGGGTTCTTAACACACAGAGTGAATTTGGAAAGGAACTGGATTCTCTTTCAGATGTTATTTCCTTTGGAGTTGCTCCAGCTTTTATCATGTATGTAGCTGTTATACATGATCAAGGCCCTTTAGGTTGGCTTGTGACAGCTATATTCCCAATTGCAGGTGCATTAAGACTTGCTCGCTTCAACGTTAAGGCTGGAATACCAGGCTATTTTATTGGTTTGCCAATTACCGCTGCTGGTGGAGTTTTGGCGACAATTACCCTATACCATGAGGTTTTTTCACCAGTCGTTTTATCTTTAACGATGATTTTTCTATCTTATTTAATGGTCAGTAATATTAAATATCCTAACTTTAAAAAAGTTGGAATTCCTAAAGCAGCTTATTGGATTACCCCTGTTATTATTCTTTTAGTTGTCATAATAGCGGTGAAGTATCCAACTGAATTCCCTAAAATTGTCTTTTTACCATTAGCTTTATATGCGATTTACGGGATTCGAAAAGGATTTTCCAAAAAAAAAGATCATTTGACTGATGATGAGTTAGAATCTGAACTTAAATAGAGGAAAGAACCATTCATAAAAGACTTATTTTATATAGGTCTTTTTTCTTTTTTTTTTTTGAAACTATTTATGATTGTTGAACGTATAGAGTAGTATTTTAAAAAAATAAATTTTATGTTTGAACTATATTGACTTACAGCTACATAGTATGCTAATATAATAATTTTAAATTTGACACTATAATTAAAATGTGATAAAATGGAAACGTATTTCTAAGCCGGGGGTGACGAATATTGTTTAATGTTGGGGATAAAGTGGTGTATCCGATGCATGGCGCAGGTGTAATAGAATCTATTGAAGAGAAGGAAATTCTAGGTGAAAAAAAGAGATATTATATCATGCGTATCCCTATTGGTGATATGAAAGTGATGATTCCGATGAATAATGTTAGTGAAATCGGTCTTAGACAGGTAGTAGATGAAAAAGAAATCGATCACGTAATGGACATACTTAAAAACCACCAAAAAGATAATACGGCAAATTGGAATCGTCGCTACCGGGCAAACTTGGATAAAATGAAAAGTGGAGATATTTATGAAATAGCAGATGTTGTACGTAATTTAATGTTAAGAGATCAAGAAAAAGGATTATCCACTGGTGAAAAGAAAATGCTGGAAAATGCAAAACAAATTCTGATAAGTGAACTTGTGCTTGCAAAGGAACTAAAACAAGAAGAGGCATTTAAGTTATTAGAAAATATTATTTCTGAGAAAGACGCGTCTTTTTGACGCTTTTTTTCTACAATGGAACGTTAATATGATAAATAAAGTAATTTGAGGTTTGTTTTTCTTTGGAATGTTAATACTGGAAAAAGGAGGTGAAGAAATGTTGAAAAGAGCATTTCAAATATTTTTTATTTTTCTTGGAGGAACATTAGGTTTTCTTTACATGCCTGATTTGATACGTTTGCTCCGAAATGATTTATTTGGTTTAAATGAAGTCGTCTTATCAATCATAGGTATGGTTTTTGGTGCACTCATTTTATATTTATCAACAGCTTGGTTTATGGATACCATCATCGTATGGGTTCATAAAGGGGAGGAACTGATATTAAAGATTCCTATTATTGATTTTTTATTTGGTATGATTGGAATGATATTGGGGCTTATTGTTGCTGCTTTACTTTCCCAAGCGATTAATATTATCCCTATTGTTAATGTGGTTGTTCCTATTTTCCTTTCCGTTTTCTTAGGATATTTTGGATTTAGACTCGGATTTAAAAAACGAGATGAGATCGTTTCTATCCTTTCTTTAGGGAAACTAAACAAGGATAAAACTTATAAAAAAGAGCAAGTCCCAAAATACGAACACAAGATTCTGGATACAAGTGTTATTATCGATGGGAGAATAGCAGATATTTGTAAAACTGGTTTTATTGAAGGGATTCTAGTTATTCCTCATTTTGTACTAGAAGAATTACAGCATATTGCAGATTCTTCCGATACTTTAAAACGAAATAGAGGGCGACGTGGTCTTGATATTTTAAATAAGATTCAAAAAGAATTAGATATTAATGTGGTTATTTACGAAGGAGATTTTGAGGAGATTCAAGAAGTAGATAGTAAACTTGTAAAATTAGCAAAGGTTCTAGAGGGAAAAGTAGTAACCAATGATTTTAATTTAAATAAAGTTTGCGAGCTACAAGGCGTACCTGTACTTAATATCAATGATTTATCTAATGCAGTGAAACCTGTGGTACTACCTGGTGAAGAATTGAATGTTCAAGTGATTAAGGATGGAAAGGAATATAACCAGGGGATTGCTTATCTTGATGACGGAACAATGATTGTGGTTGAAGGCGGAAGAGAATTTATTGGGCATCATATTGACGTTTTAGTCACAAGCGTTTTACAGACTTCAGCAGGTAGAATGATTTTTGCAAAACCCAAATTATTAGAAAAGGCGTTATAGGTGATTGGTACAATGAAATGTGGAGTGCTTATCCCAGCTGCTGGGCAAGGGAAAAGAATGGGGCTTGGTTTTAACAAACAATTCTTTCATTTGAATGGCAAACCTATTCTTATTCATACTTTAGAACGGTTTTATCAAAAACCATGGATCGATGAAATTATACTTGTCGTTAATCCTAGAGAAAAAGAATTAGTTCAGCAATTATTACGGGAATATCATATTTCGGTAGATGCAATCGTAGATGGAGGAGCCGAAAGACAAGAAAGTATCGATCATGGCCTAGCATTTTTACACTCAGAATGGGTAATGGTGCATGATGGTGCAAGACCATTCCTGAAGGAACAACATATAAAAAATCTAATAGATAAGGTTCAAATCTTTGATGCTGTTGTATTAGGTGTTCCCATCAAAGATACGGTAAAAGTGATTGACGAATCAGGTATCATTATCAATACGCCTGATCGTAAGAGCTTGTGGGCAATACAAACCCCACAAGCTTTTCGTCTGTCTATTTTAAAAGAAGCATATAAAAAAGCAAAAGCTGATCTTTTTATTGGTACAGATGACGCCTCTTTAGTCGAAAGACTTGGCGTGAAAGTACATGTTCTTGAAGGTGATTATCAGAACATTAAAATTACCACACCTGAAGATCTTTTGATTGCTAAAGCGATATCAGACCAATGGAGTGAAGAGAATTGATAAGAATTGGACAAGGCTTTGATGTTCATCAATTTGTGGGAAATAGGAAATTGATTATAGGTGGTGTACATATCCCTTATGACAAGGGTTTATTAGGTCATTCTGATGCTGATGTACTGCTTCATGCATTAGCAGATGCGATATTAGGAGCATTAGCAAAAGGAGATATTGGGCGATGGTTTCCCGATCATGATCCAACAATTAAAGGGATTGATAGTAAAGAGATATTAAGAAAGGTTTGGCAGTACGCAACAGAAGAAGGCTTTACAATAGAAAATGCGGATATGACAATTATTGCGCAAAAACCTAAAATGGCAGAACATATCCCTAAAATGAAAGAAATTATTGCTACTATCTTAGAATGTGAAATAAACCAAATCAATATTAAAGCTACCACAACGGAAAAATTAGGATTTACAGGTAGGGAAGAAGGAATTGCTGCACAAGCAGTCGTTTTATTATCAAAATGGTGATTGGAAATAAAGATTATGCTATGATAAAACATGCATAAATAAATATGAAGGAAGGGATTCTTCATGTCAGATCAAGTAAGGGTAAGATTTGCACCAAGTCCAACAGGACATTTACATATAGGAAGTGCTCGTTCAGCTTTATTTAACTATCTATTAGCAAGAAGAAAAAATGGCCGATTTATTATCCGGATTGAAGATACCGATCAATCTCGAAATGTAGAGGGTGCAGAAGAAAAACTTTTGGCTAGTTTAAAATGGCTTGGATTAGATTGGGATGAATCAGTCGATATAGGTGGAGAGTATGGGCCGTATCGTTCAATGGATCGCTTAGATATATATCGTAACCATGTAGATATATTATTAAAGCAAGGTCATGCATACCATTGCTATTGTACATCTGAGGAATTAGAAGTAGAAAGGCAAAGTTATATCGAAAAGGGAGAGACACCAAGATATTCAGGGAAGTGTAGACTATTAAGCCCTGAACAAAAAGAGACATATGAAAAAGAAGGAAGAAAGCCTAGTATTCGTTTTCACGTACCTGAAGACCAGATTTTAAAGGTAAATGATGCTGTACGTGGAGAAGTAGAGTTTGATTCGAATGGGATTGGCGATTTTGTTATTGTAAGGCCAGATGGAATTCCAACCTATAATTTTGCTGTAACCATTGATGATCACTTAATGAAGATCACCCATGTTATTCGTGGGGAAGAACATCTATCCAATACACCTAGACAATTAGTTATTTATCATGCCTTTGGTTGGGATATCCCACAATTTGCCCATGTTTCTCTTATCCTTAATCAAGACCGGCAAAAAATGAGTAAACGTGATGAATCGATTATTCAGTTTGTGGAACAGTATAAAACACTTGGTTTTTTACCTGAAGCGATTGTAAATTTTGTCGCATTACTTGGATGGAGTCCTGAAGGGGAAGAAGAAATCCTTTCAAAGGAAGAAATGATCGCACAATTTACATTAGAAAGGGTTTCCAAGAGTCCTGCAGTTTTTGATGTAAACAAATTATATTGGATGAATAATCACTATATTAAAATGGCATCATTAGAGCGAATATATGATTTGTGTCTTCCTCATTTACAACAGGCCGGATTACTTCCAGAGAAGTTAAATGAAGAGCAAGAACATTGGGTAAAAACCTTAGTTGGACTCTATCAGGATCAATTGAATTATGCGAAGGAAATCGTTGATTTATCTACGGTGTTCTTTGAAGAAGATGTTCAATATGGAACAGAAGAACAAGCTATACTTGCTGAGAGCCATATTCCGGTTATAATGGAAGCATTTTATAAACAATTAGATGAATTGACTGAATACCAACCAGAAACGATTCAAGCCGCATTAAAAAGCGTTCAAAAAGAAACAGGGTATAAAGGTAAACAATTATTTATGCCTATCCGAGTTGCTGCAACAGGATTAATGCATGGAAGAGATCTTCCTCAAACCTTATACTTATTAGGAAAAGAGAAAGTTTTAAAACGTATTAGTCGCTTCTTGACAACAAGGCATGAAAAATAGAGAATAAGAATAAAATAGGGTAGAAAACTATAGAATTGCGATGAGAAAGAGAGTAAATGATTAATTGTCTTAAGAGAAAACTTCCTAGGCTGAAAGAAGTTTGTCAATCAATCATTGAAATGCACTTTTGAGCATTGGGCTGAAATATAAGTAGGTTTCAACGGGTCCCCCGTTATCGGAATAAAAGTGAGGATGTATTATTTATACATTCTAAACAGAGTGGAACCACGGATATACCGCCTCTGTGCCTAGGCATAGAGGCGGTTTTTTTTTAAAAAGCAGAGAAAGCATAACTTTCTTTCAATATCCATGGTACCCCGCAAAAGTAATCGGAATACTCTTCGATGGAGGTCGTCACATTTTTGACTATTTAGTTATAACGTGTGAGGTGAGAAGGTATGTGGGAGAGAATAAAGGAAGATGTCCAAAATATAAAGGAAAAGGATCCAGCTGCTGGGGGGTTCTGGGAGGTAATGCTCACTTATTCTGGGCTTCATGCCATATGGTATTACCGATTTGCCCATTATTTATGGAATCATCACTTCCGTTTATTGGCTAGAATCGTTTCAAATTTTGCCCGGTTTTTGACTGGAATTGAAATTCACCCAGCTGCCAAAATAGGAAGGAGATTATTTATTGATCATGGATCAGGTGTCGTTATAGGTGAAACTTGTGAAGTCGGAGATGATGTGACAATCTATCAAGGGGTTACATTAGGTGGTACTGGAAAGGAAAAAGGGAAAAGGCATCCAACGATCGGCAATCATGTTTTAATTGCCTCAGGAGCCAAAATATTAGGGTCGATGAAAATAGGCGACTATTCAAAGATTGGGGCAGGCTCTGTCGTCTTACGTGAAGTTCCTCCTCATTCTACGGTTGTTGGCATCCCTGGTAGAATCGTAATCCAAAATGGGATGAGGATAAAAGATGAGCTAGACCAAGTTCATTTGCCTGACCCAATCGCAGATATGATCCGTTCGATGCAAACGCAAATTGATGAATTGAAAAGAGAACTTGATAAGCTTAAAGGTGGGAAATAAAATGATACAAATTTATAATACTTTGACTCGAAAAAAGGGTGTGTTTAAACCAATTCAAGAAGGGAAAGTCAGCATGTATGTATGCGGACCGACGGTTTATAACTTGATCCACTTAGGTAATGCTAGACCATTGATTGTATTTGATACAGTACGTCGTTATTTAGAGTATAAAGGTTATGAGGTAAACTATGTTCAAAATTTCACTGATATTGATGACAAAATTATCAATAAAGCGAATGAACTTAAAAAGGAAGTAAAAGAGATTTCTGAAGGTTTTATTCAAGAATTTTTAGTGGATGCCAAGGCATTAAATATCAGACAAGCGAATGTTAATCCTAAAGTAACAGAAAATATAGATGAAATTAAAAACTTTATACAGGAATTAGTCAATCAAAATGCGGCTTATGAAAAAGAAGGAGATGTCTATTTTAAAACGGAAGCATTTGAGGGATATGGTAAGTTATCTAATCAATCAGTAGATGATTTACTGGTTGGGGCTAGAATTGAAATTGGAGAGAAAAAAATGAATCCCTTAGACTTTGCCTTATGGAAGTCTGCTAAACCAGGAGAAACGTCATGGCAAAGTCCATGGGGGAAAGGAAGACCTGGATGGCATATTGAATGCTCTGCTATGGTTAAAAAGTATTTGGGTGAAACCATTGATATTCATGCAGGTGGAGCAGATTTAATCTTTCCTCACCATGAAAATGAGATCGCTCAATCAGAAATGTTAACCCATAAGCCATTAGCAAACTATTGGATGCATAATGGTTATATTAATATTAATAATGAAAAAATGTCAAAGTCACTTGGTAATATTTTGACCGTTCGTGAATTAATCGAACAATATGAACCAATGGTATTAAGGTTCTTAATCTTAAGCGTTCATTATAGGCACCCCATTTCCTTTTCGGAGGATTTACTTATTCAAGCTAAAAATAGTGTGGATAGAATTAAGATATCTATAGATAATTTACTACATCGTCTAGAAATAGAGGAAAACGATCATTTATTAGAAGAAGAGATGAAACAGGTTGTTGAGGAATTAAAAGTGAGATTTGAAAAAGAAATGGATGACGATTTTAATACAGCAAATGCCATTACTGTCTTATTTGATTTAATGAAACAAATAAACATTTATATTCAACAAGAAAAAGTAAGCAAACAAACCATGATAGTAATGCTAGACATCATGAAAACTTGGTTAAACATTCTTGGTTTAGAGCCGTTACTTATAGAGGGAACAAAAAGTAGCAGTGAGGATTGGATCGAAGAATTGATCGAGGAAAGAAATATAGCTAGGAAGAATAAAAACTGGCAAAGAGCTGATGAGATAAGAAATCAATTATTTGAAAAGGGTATTCTTTTAGAAGATACTCCTCAAGGAGTAAGATGGAAAAGGAAATGATTATGAAGATGGATCGGAAGCCACTAAATCCTAAAGAAATGAACGCTTTAACCTTAGCTTATATGGGTGATGCAGTCTATGAACTGTACATTAGAGAATTTATCCTCTCTAAAGGTGGAAAACCTAATGTACTGCATAAGCAAGCAATTTCCTATGTATCAGCAAAAGCCCAATCAAGGGTACTTCATTATATTATGCCATTATTAACCGAGGAAGAAGCAGATATTGTTAAGCGTGGCCGTAATACAAAATCATCTACAGTTCCTAAAAATGCAAATGTCATTGAATATCGACATAGTACTGCTTTTGAAGCACTAATTGGATTTCTATATTTATCTCATCAAATAGACCGCCTAGAACAAATTGTTTTTGAAGCGATCCAATATAATGACAAAAGACAAGATGGTGAAGAAAATGGACAAAAATGATAATCTTTTTATTATGGGAAAAAATCCGGTCATTGAAGCATTACAATCAGAGCGTTCCATCAACAAAATCTATATCGCTGAAGGGACTCAAAAAGTAGCGATGAACAAAGTGTTAGTCATGGCAAAGGAACGAGGTATTATCACACAATTTGTTCCTAGGAGAAAATTGGATCAAATGGCGGAAACAACCGATCATCAAGGGGTTATTGCCTCTATTGCAGCTTATCGATATGAAGATTTTCAAAATCTACTGCAAAAGGTTAAAGAAACCAATGGAATCCCTTTTTTTGTTATGCTAGATGAGATCGAGGATCCTCATAATTTAGGCTCAATCCTAAGGACAGCGGATGTAGTAGGAGTAAATGGGATCATCATTCCCAAAAGAAGGTCTGTTGGTTTAACTGCAACAGTGGCTAAAACCTCAGCAGGTGCAATCGAATATGTGCCTGTAACAAGGGTAACCAATTTAGCGCAAACCCTTGATCAATTAAAAGAAGAGGGTTTTTGGGTGGTTGGTACAGATGCATCAGCAAAACAATCTTTCACCGAAGTGGATTATCAGATTCCTATTGTGTTAGTCATTGGTAGTGAAGGTAAGGGGATGTCCCGGCTCATTAAAGAAAAGTGCGATTTTATCGTAAAATTGCCTATGAAAGGACATGTTAACTCTTTAAATGCTTCTGTTGCTGCGGCCATTATGATGTTTGAAGTATACCGAAATCGAGGTTTCTAACTTCTGGGGGAAATTTCATGGAAGAAATTCTGATCATCGACGGATACAATATCATAGGAGCTTGGGCAAATTTAAGGGAATTAAAAGATCAAGGGCGATTAGAAGAAGCTAGGGATGAACTGTTAAATTGGTTAACAGAATATCAAGCTTATACTGGCAGAAAGATAATTGTTGTTTTTGACGCACATCAAGTTCCTGGGGAAGGGAAAAAGTACCAATATAAAAGGATTACGATCTACTATACCAAAGAGAATGAAACAGCTGATGAATTAATAGAAAAGTTGGTTAAAAAGTTGGATCACCGAAGAAGGCAGATTTATGTTGCTACCTCTGACTATACAGAACAAAGAGTTATTTTTGGACAAGGAGCCTTAAGAATCTCTGCTAGAGAGTTAAGGATTGAAAAAGAATCAATGATGGACTCAGTAAAAAGAAATGTTGAAAAACAAAATAAAGAATTAAAACGTAATATTTTTTCATCGCTTGATGATGAAATGATGAAAATTTTAGAAAATTGGCGTAGGGAAAAATAGGGTTTTATTGACGATTCTAGATTACATAATATATAATGTGGTATACGATTATAAATTGTACGACCGAACAGTAGAATAATCGGAGGGATCGCGGTGAGTGTCAACCTCGAGGAGAAGAAGCTATTAGCTCGATATGAGCATATAGTAGATGAAGATTTAGTGGATTATATCCATGCTGGAGACCACGATGCGCTTGAGTATCTTATACATAAGTATAAGCATTTTGTGCGAGCAAAAGCGCGATCTTATTTCCTTATTGGTGCTGATCGGGAGGATATTGTTCAAGAAGGAATGATTGGTTTATATAAATCGATAAGAGATTATCGAGGAGACAAACTCACCTCTTTCAAGGCATTTGCCGAATTGTGTGTAACCAGACAAATTATTACCGCAATTAAAACAGCTACAAGACAAAAACATATTCCCCTCAATTCATATATTTCGTTGGACAAGCCAATTTACGACGAAGATTCTGATCGCACATTACTCGATGTGATTTGTACTAACAAATTGATGGATCCGGAAGCATTAGTCATTAATCAAGAAGAATTTGATGATATTGAAGAAAAATTAGGAGAAATTCTAAGCGATTTGGAACGTCAAGTCTTAAGATTATATTTAGATGGCCGTTCTTATCAGGAAATTGCTGAAGACCTTAATCGACATGTTAAATCGATTGATAATGCATTGCAAAGGGTAAAAAGAAAATTAGAGCGTTATCTTGAAGGAAGAAATGAAATTCATATCTAATTTTTTAATCAGAAGGGCTTCAGATAAGCCCTTTTTCTATATAGTATAAAAAATCTTGACATCAAAATTCGATTGTGATAAAGTATTTGAGGTAACCATGCAAATACACATTTATGATGTGCAAATGATGCCGTTAAGGATTATTTAATATGGTGACTGAAAGATCGAACGTGGGAGGTGTACAACCATGCGGGTTATAGTAACATTAGCTTGCACCGAATGCAAACAACGCAACTATACCACAAATAAGAATAAGCGAAACAATCCTGACCGCATTGAAATGAAGAAGTATTGCAAGTTCTGTAATGATCATACATTACATCGCGAAACTCGATAATGGGGGTGCGGTTATGGGATTTCTCAACAAAATCAAAAACGGATTTACTTCAACAATAGATTTTATTCGTGATGGGATACGTGAGCTTAAAAAAGTTCGCTGGCCTAATCGAAAAGAGTTGGTTAGTTACACGACGATTGTGGTTTCTACTGTCGTTTTCGTAACAGTCTTCTTTTTTGTGGTTGACTTAGGGATTTCTTCATTGTTGCAACTAATAGGGTTAGGAAAGTAATTGCCTGAAAAGGGAGGGTATGGACAAGCGTCCAATCGTAGTATGGAAAAAAGATGGTATGTCCTTCATACTTATTCAGGGTATGAAAATAAGGTAAAAACCAATTTGGAAAAACGGGTTGAATCCATGGGCATGGAAGATAAGATTTTTAGAGTTCTTGTTCCAATGGAAGAGGAAATTGAGAACAAGGACGGAAAAAAGAAATCTACCATGAAAAAAGTCTTTCCAGGCTATGTTTTAGTAGAAATGATTATGACAGATGATTCGTGGTATGTCGTTCGTAACACACCTGGTGTTACAGGTTTTGTGGGTTCATCTGGCGCTGGTTCTAAACCAACCCCCCTATTGGACGAGGAAGCCAAAGCGATTCTTAAACAAATGGGAATGGAAGAGGCTCGTCCTAAAGTAGACTTTGTATTAAAAGAAAACGTAAAAGTCATTGAAGGGCCATTTCAAAACTTTGTTGGTCATATTGAAGAAATCAATGCAGAGAAACATAAAGTTAAAGTGTTAGTTAACATGTTTGGTAGAGAAACTCCTGTTGAATTAGATTTTACACAAATTGAAAAAATTTAATCGAACTACAACGCATTACGAATTTAGGAGGTGTGTCGTATGGCGAAAAAAGTAATCAAAGTTGTTAAACTTCAAATTCCTGCTGGAAAAGCAAACCCAGCACCACCAGTTGGTCCTGCGCTTGGTCAAGCAGGTGTAAATATTATGGGATTCTGTAAAGAATTTAATGCTCGTACAGCAGATCAAGCAGGATTGATTATTCCTGTTGAGATTTCTGTGTTTGAGGATCGTTCTTTTACATTTATTACAAAAACCCCACCTGCTGCAGTATTACTTAAAAAAGCTGCTGGAATAGAAAGTGGTTCTGGTGAACCAAATAGGAAAAAAGTTGCTACAGTAAAACGCGATAAAGTACGTCAAATTGCTGAGCAAAAAATGCCTGATTTAAATGCAGCTAGTGTAGAAGCAGCTATGCGAATGGTAGAAGGTACAGCGCGTAGCATGGGAATCGTAATTGAAGACTAATGCTAATGAGATGGCTTGGACGGGGTTGGTTTAATGTAGCCAACCCTAAATCGTGGGAGGTATAACCGCATAACCACAAAGGAGGAAAGAAAAATGGCTAAATTTGGTAAAAAATATTTAGAGGCTTTAAAACAAGTAGATAAGGCAAAAACATATGATCCTGCAGAGGCTGTTGCACTTGTAAAAAAAGTAGCACCAGCTAAGTTTGATGAAACAGTAGAAGTTGCTGTTCGTTTAGGAGTTGACCCCAAAAAGGCAGATCAACAAATTCGTGGCGCAGTTGTATTACCACACGGAACTGGTAAGACACAACGCGTATTGGTATTTGCTAAAGGGGAAAAGGCAAAAGAAGCCGAAATGGCTGGGGCAGATTATGTTGGTGATGAAGATTACATCAATAAAATCCAACAAGGTTGGTTTGAATTTGATGTTGTTGTTGCAACACCGGACATGATGGGAGCAGTAGGTAAACTTGGTCGTGTCCTAGGTCCAAAAGGATTAATGCCAAACCCTAAAACTGGTACAGTTACTTTTGATGTTGCTAAAGCAGTAAATGAAATTAAAGCTGGTAAGATTGAATATCGTGTAGATAAAGCAGGAAATATCCATGCTCCTATTGGTAAGGTCTCTTTTGATGATCAAAAGCTTATTGAGAACTTACAAACGATTATTGATACTTTAATTAAAGTAAAACCAGCAGCTGCTAAAGGACAATATGTACGTAATGTGACAGTAAGCTCAACAATGGGACCAGGTGTCAAAATCAATTTATCTAAAGTTGTAAAATAAAGGATTTTGACATATAACCTTTGTTGTGCTACTATATAAAACTGTAAGTAACTAAATAATCATTTTACCGTAGACAGTAGGTGCATAAAGCTTAATATCCTACCGAGGTTCTAATATATTCTTCGGGATTATTATGCCTTTGCTGTTTGCGAAGGCATTTTTTAATGGTTGTTCTACGGGAATTATGTGATGCAGGAGGTGTAAAGATGAGTGTTCGTGAAGAAAAAATGCAATTAGTTGCAGAAATTGCTCAAAAACTACGTGATAGCAAAACAACAATCATTACAGATTATCGTGGTCTAAATGTTGCTGAAGTAACAGAACTTCGTAAAGCCCTTCGTGAAGCCGGTGTGGAATACAAAGTACTTAAAAACACCATGGTTCGCCGTGCGACAGCTGAAGTTGAACTTACAGAGATTGATCAATTTTTAACTGGCCCTACTGCCATCGCATTTAGTTTTGATGATGTTGTTGCTCCAGCAAAAGTACTTGCTGATTTTGCTAAAAAACACGAAGCATTAGAGATTAAAGCTGGGGTACTAGAAGGCAAACTTGTTAGTGTCGATGAAGTAAAAGCTTTAGCTTCATTACCATCACGCGAAGGATTACTTTCTATGTTGCTTAGTGTATTACAAGCTCCAATGCGTAATATGGCACTTGCTGTTAAAGCCGTTGCAGAAAAAAATGCCGGACAAGAGGCTTAATACCTGTTATACAAAATTATAATTTGATAAAATAGGAGGAAAATAAAAATGAGTAAAGAGCAAATTATTGAAGCGATTAAAAATATGTCTGTTCTTGAATTAAATGATTTAGTAAAAGCAATTGAAGAAGAATTTGGTGTTACTGCAGCGGCTCCTGTAGCTGTTGTTGGTGGCGCAGCTGCAGGCGCTGAAGCAGCTGAAGAACAAACTGAATTTGATGTTATCTTAGCAAGTGCTGGTGCTTCAAAGATCAACGTAATTAAAGTTGTTCGCGAAATCACTGGTTTAGGCTTAAAAGAAGCAAAAGAGCTTGTTGATAATGCTCCAAAACCATTAAAAGAGAAAGTTTCCAAAGAAGAAGCAGATTCTATTAAAGCTAAATTAGAAGAAGCTGGAGCATCTGTTGAAGTTAAATAATCTTGATTAATGTATAACCCGCTGATTGCTCAGCGGGTTTTTTAAAATCTATTTCAAATCCCTAAGGAGTTTTTTATGAGTGAGCACTATTATACCCAAAGTCCAAATGTTGCCCATGATGAAAGATGGTTTAAAGCTAATTTTTATAATAAAATCTTTACATTCAAAACAGACGCAGGGGTTTTCTCAAAACAAAGAGTTGATTTTGGCACTTCCTTATTAATAGAAACTGTCAAACTCTCAAATCATAAAAAAATATTAGATATGGGTTGTGGTTATGGACCAGTAGGAATTACGATTGCTTCGCTATTAGATCATGGTTATGTTCTTTTCGTAGATATTAATGAAAGAGCGATTAATCTCACAAAGGAAAATATTCGCCTAAACCAGTCATTAATCAATCAGCAGGTTTCATTAGAAGTCAAACATAGTAATGGTTTCGATCATATAGATGAAAAGAACTTCGATTTAATTATGTTAAATCCTCCAATAAGAGCAGGTAAATCCGTTGTATTTGAACTATTCGAGGGTGCCTTTAACCATTTACGTGAAGGTGGGGAGTTTTGGATCGTCATACAAAAAAAGCAGGGTGCACCTTCAGCCACCAACAAACTGAATACCTTATTTTCATCGGTAGAAATTGTAGCACGTAGTAAAGGATATTATATTATCAAGAATACGAAATAAATGAATTTCAAGGCTTGACTACATATTTCGTTTGTGGTAATATTACAAAATGCTAAGTTAGAAAATTTCTGCCAATCATCTTATACAATAATTTTTACATAGATGAGAATGGATTTATTAAAAAATGGAAAGAAATCAATAATATAATAAGTTGAATAAAAATGAGGTTATCTAACCCATTTTTCTTTTTGTTTGCATTTCAAAACACTGGTCTTAAGGGGTGAAAAGACTTGGCGGGTCATCTTGTACAGTTAGGCCGAAGACAACGTAGAAGTTATGCTAGAATCAAAGAGGTATTGGAGGTACCTAATCTTATTGAAGTCCAAAAAAAGTCTTATGATTGGTTTTTGGATGTCGGGCTAAGGGAGATGTTTAAAGATATCTCTCCTATTCAGGACTTTACAGGGAATTTAATTTTAGAGTTCTTCGATTATAGTTTAGGAGAACCCAAGTATTCTGTAGACGACTCCAAAGAGCGAGATGTAACTTATGCTGCACCACTAAGAGTAAAAGTGCGTTTGATTAATAAGGAAACTGGTGAAGTAAAAGAACAAGAAGTTTTTATGGGAGACTTCCCGCTAATGACGGACACCGGAACATTTATTATCAACGGAGCAGAGAGGGTTATTGTCAGTCAATTAGTTCGCTCCCCTAGTGTTTATTTTAGCACAAAAGTTGACAAAAACGGTAAAAAGGCTTTCACTTCCACTGTGATTCCTAACCGTGGTGCTTGGCTAGAATTAGAAACTGATGCTAAAGATGTGATTTATGTTCGAATTGATCGGACTAGAAAGCTACCAGTTACTGTACTTTTGCGGGCATTAGGATTTGGGACAGACGCTGAGATCATCGATTTGTTAGGTGATAATGAATATATAAGAAATACCTTAGATAAAGATAATACAGATTCCACTGAGAAAGCGTTAATTGAAATCTACGAGCGTCTACGCCCTGGAGAACCACCTACTGTTGAAAATGCAAAAAGTTTATTAGTTTCAAGATTCTTTGATCCAAAAAGATATGATTTGGCTGAAGTTGGCCGATATAAAGTAAATAAAAAGCTTCATATTAAAAACAGGTTATTTAATCAACGACTAGCTGAAACGCTTGTTGACCCAGAAACAGGGGAAATTATTGCAGAAGCTGGCCAAGTGATTGATCGAAGATTATTAGATAAAATTTTGCCTTTCCTTGAAAATGGTGTTAATTATATTGAATTAGAACCAAGGGGTGGAGTTGTAGAAGAAACCATTCCTTTACAATCGATCAATATTTTTTCACCAATTGAAGATGGTAAAGTAATCAAAGTAATCTCAAATCGCATCATTGACAAATCGATAAAACATATTACACCAGCAGATATTATAGCCTCTATAAGCTACTTTATTGATTTGTTATATGGGGTAGGGGATACAGATGATATTGACCACCTTGGTAATAGACGCTTACGTTCAGTAGGAGAATTATTACAAAACCAATTCCGAATTGGATTATCAAGAATGGAGAGAGTCGTTCGCGAAAGAATGTCGATTCAAGACGCAAATATGATTACCCCTCAAGCTCTTATTAATATAAGACCAGTGATAGCTGCGATTAAAGAGTTCTTTGGTAGTAGTCAGTTATCACAATTTATGGATCAAACTAACCCTCTGGCAGAGTTAACACATAAAAGGCGTTTAAGTGCCTTAGGTCCTGGAGGTTTAACAAGAGAAAGGGCTGGGTTTGAAGTTCGTGACGTTCACCATTCACATTATGGCAGAATGTGTCCGATTGAAACTCCAGAGGGTCCTAACATTGGTTTAATCAACTCTTTATCCAGTTATGCAAGAGTAAATGAATATGGTTTTATTGAAACTCCTTATCGAAAAGTAGATCCTGAAACTCATCGCGTTACTGATCAAATTGTATATTTAACTGCGGATGAGGAAGATAACTATGTTGTTGCTCAAGCAAACGCGAAGTTAGATGATGAGGGTAACTTCCTAGAAGATGAAGTTGTTGCTAGATACAAAAATGAAAACCTGATTGTACCAAAAGAACGTGTAGACTTTATGGATGTATCTCCAAAACAGGTTGTTTCTGTGGCAACTGCAATGATTCCATTCTTGGAAAATGATGACTCAAACCGTGCCTTGATGGGTTCTAACATGCAGCGCCAAGCTGTTCCGTTATTAGTACCTGAAGCACCATTGGTCGGAACTGGAATGGAGCATAAGGCAGCCAAAGATTCTGGTGTTTGTATTGTTGCAAAGCAAGACGGTATTGTAGAGCGTGTAGATGCACGTGAAATATGGATTCGTGAACAAAAAGAGATTGATGGCAGGGTTATTAGTGGAGATATTGTAAAATATAAACTTCATAAGTTCATGCGTTCTAACCAAGGAACATGTATTAATCAAAGGCCTATTGTTCGTAAAGGAGATGTAATAAAAGCTGGCGACATTATTGCCGATGGTCCTTCGACTGAAATGGGAGAAATTGCGCTAGGTAGGAATGTTGTAGTTGCCTTTATGACATGGGAAGGTTATAACTACGAGGATGCGATCCTTCTAAGTGAAAAACTAGTCAAAGAGGATGTTTATACCTCAATCCATATCGAAGAATACGAGTCAGAGGCAAGAGATACAAAACTTGGGCCTGAAGAAATCACTAGGGATATTCCCAATGTCGGTGAAGAAGCTTTAAAGAATTTAGACGAGCGTGGGATTATTCGAATTGGAGCTGAGGTACGACCTGGCGATATCTTAGTCGGAAAAGTAACTCCTAAAGGGGTAACAGAATTAACAGCTGAAGAGAGATTACTACATGCAATTTTTGGTGAAAAGGCGCGTGAAGTAAGAGACACCTCTTTAAGAGTGCCTCATGGACAAGATGGGATCATTGTCGACGTTAAAGTATTTACTCGAGAGAATGGAGACGAACTACCTCCAGGTGTAAATCAGTTGGTACGTGTCTATATCGCTCAAAAACGGAAAATTTCTCAAGGGGATAAAATGGCTGGACGACATGGTAATAAGGGGGTTATCGCCCGAGTACTACCTGAAGAAGATATGCCATTTTTACCAGACGGAAGACCTGTTGAGATTGTATTAAATCCATTAGGTGTTCCGTCAAGGATGAACATCGGGCAGGTATTAGAAGTCCACCTTGGTTGGGCTGCAAAAGCATTAGGGATTCATGTTGCGACACCGGTCTTTGATGGTGCAAGAGAAAATGATGTTTTTGATGCTCTTGAAGAAGCTGGATTCTCAAGGGACGGAAAGACGATTCTTTATGATGGTAGAACGGGAGAGCCGTTCGAAAGAACAGTAACCGTTGGTGTGATGTATATGATCAAATTAGCGCACATGGTTGATGATAAGATTCATGCTCGTTCAACTGGTCCATATTCTTTAGTTACACAACAGCCATTAGGTGGTAAAGCGCAATTTGGTGGACAACGTTTTGGTGAAATGGAAGTTTGGGCACTTGAAGCCTATGGAGCGGCCTATACACTACAAGAAATTCTAACCGTAAAATCAGATGATGTAGTTGGTCGTGTTAAAACTTATGAATCTATCGTAAAAGGGGAGAATGTTCCTGAACCAGGAGTTCCTGAATCCTTTAAAGTATTGATCAAAGAGCTACAAAGCTTAGGAATGGACGTGAAGATTCTTTCCGAAAACGAAGAAGAGATTGAAATGAAAGAACTTGATGATGAAGATGATCATCACACTGAAAAACTAACATTAAATCTTGAAGGAAATGAAGAATACGTCGACTAGAACGACTGGTTTGAATAATAAGGGAGGTATGCCCTTTGTTGGATGTGAACAATTTTGAATTTATGAAAATCGGTCTAGCTTCTCCTGAAAAAATCCGTTCTTGGTCTCATGGGGAAGTAAAGAAACCGGAAACGATTAACTATCGAACATTAAAGCCAGAAAAAGAAGGTTTATTCTGCGAAAAAATCTTTGGTCCTACAAAAGACTGGGAATGTCATTGTGGGAAATATAAACGAGTGCGATACAAAGGTGTTGTCTGCGACCGATGCGGAGTTGAAGTTACTCGTTCAAAAGTTCGTCGAGAGAGAATGGGGCATATTGAATTAGCAGCCCCAGTATCACATATTTGGTATTTTAAAGGAATCCCAAGCCGAATGGGCTTAGTACTTGATATGTCACCCCGGGCATTAGAAGAAGTTATATACTTTGCTTCTTATGTAGTTACAGACCCTGGAGAGACACCTCTAGAGAAAAAACAACTACTTTCTGAAAAAGAATACCGAACTTATCGAGAGAAATATGGCCCTTCCTTCCAAGCAGGAATGGGGGCTGAAGCGATTAAAAAGCTTCTTGAAGAGATCGACTTAGATAAAGAAGTTGATTTTCTGAAGGAAGAATTAAAAACGGCTCAAGGCCAAAAAAGAAATCGAATCATTAAAAGATTAGAAATTCTTGAGTCATTTAGAATATCTGGTAATGTTCCTTCTTGGATGGTATTAGATGTCTTACCAGTTATTCCTCCAGAATTACGTCCAATGGTACAGTTAGATGGAGGTCGTTTTGCTACATCAGATTTAAACGACTTGTATCGTCGAGTGATCAACCGAAATAACCGTTTAAAAAGACTACTAGATTTAGGAGCACCTGATATCATCGTTCAAAACGAAAAGAGAATGCTTCAAGAGGCAGTAGATGCTTTAATCGATAACGGTCGTAGGGGAAGACCTGTTACAGGTCCTGGGAATCGTCCTTTAAAATCTTTGAGTCATATGCTTAAAGGTAAACAAGGTCGCTTCCGTCAAAATCTTTTAGGAAAGAGGGTAGACTACTCAGGACGTTCAGTTATCGTTGTTGGTCCAAACCTTAAAATGTATCAATGTGGTTTGCCAAAAGAAATGGCGCTTGAACTCTTTAAACCCTTTGTGATGAAAGAACTTGTTAGCAAAGGCATCGCACATAACATTAAAAGTGCGAAGAGAAAAGTGGAACGAGTTAGCCCTGAGGTATGGGACGTTTTAGAAGAAGTTATTAAAGAGCATCCTGTATTACTGAACCGTGCCCCTACTTTACACAGGTTAGGAATTCAAGCATTTGAACCTACATTGGTTGAAGGGCGCGCAATTAAGTTGCATCCTTTGGTCTGTACTGCTTATAACGCTGACTTTGATGGGGATCAAATGGCTGTTCACGTCCCTCTTTCTGCTGAAGCACAAGCAGAAGCAAGATTACTAATGCTAGCAGCAAATAACATACTGAACCCGAAAGATGGAAAACCTGTTGTTACCCCTTCTCAGGATATGGTACTAGGTTGTTATTATCTAACCATTGAGACAGAAGGTGACAAAGGGGAAGGAATGATCTTTCATAGTCCAGATGAGGCTATTGCAGCTTACCAAAATGGATATGCGACACTTCAGGCAAGGGTTGCAATACCTGTAAAAGCGTTAAAGAAAACGTCGTTTACTGAGAAACAACAAAAGGCACTCCTTGTCACTACAATAGGGAAAATTATTTTTAATGAAATTTTCCCGCCAGAGTTTCCTTATATCAATGCACCTACAAAAGAAAATTTAATTGAAGGTACTCCTGACGATTACTTTATCTATGATAAAGGGGTTAATATACGCGAATTTATTAAAAACATACCAAACCGTGGTGCAGTGAAAAAAGGTTATCTAGGTTCAATCATTGCCGAAGTATTTAGACGTTTTCATACAACACAAACCTCGATTATCCTTGATAGAATAAAGGAACTTGGATTCACCTATTCTACAAAAGCAGGTATTACTATTGCAGTATCAGATGTTATCGTACCAAAAGAAAAAGATCAGATTCTTCGCGACGCAGAAGAGAAGGTTCAAAATGTAATTAAACAATATCGTCGTGGTTTAATTACAGAAGATGAGCGATATGATCGTGTTATTTCGATATGGAGCAAAGCAAAGGATGATTTAACAGAGGTTCTAATGGATTCTTTAGACCGTTCTAACTCCATTTATATGATGGCGAATTCAGGTGCACGTGGTAACGTTTCACAGATTACTCAGTTAGCAGGTATGCGTGGACTTATGGCGGCACCATCAGGTCGAATTATCGAATTACCGATTAAATCGAATTTCCGTGAAGGACTAACTGTGTTAGAGTACTTTATCTCAACACACGGTGCTAGAAAGGGTCTAGCGGATACAGCTTTACGTACTGCTGACTCAGGTTATTTAACCCGTCGTTTGGTTGACGTCGCACAAGACGTGATCGTACGTGAAGAAGATTGCGGTACGGATAAAGGATTATTTGTAAAGAATATCGAAGATGGAAACGAAGTGATCGAAAACCTTTACGATCGAATTGTAGGTAGATATTCACTTGAAACCATTCGTCATCCAGAAACTGATGAAGTCATTGTTCAACGAAATGAATTGATTGATGAGGAAAAAGCAGAAAAAATTACTGCTGCCAAAATCAGAGGCCTATCTATTCGTTCAGTACTAAGTTGTAGAACAAGACATGGTGTATGTAAAAAATGTTATGGACGAAACCTTGCGACTGGTAAAATAGTCGAAATTGGCGAAGCAGTAGGAACAATTGCAGCCCAATCGATCGGTGAACCAGGTACTCAGTTGACCATGAGAACTTTCCATACTGGAGGGGTTGCTGGAGACGATATTACACAAGGTCTACCACGTATTCAAGAATTATTTGAAGCACGGAATCCAAAAGGGCAAGCAGTTATTACCGAAATAGATGGTATCGTAACAGATATTCGAGACGGGAAAGACCGTCGTGAAATAGAAGTTACTGGTGAAACAGAAGTAAAAGTTTATGCTGTACCATTTGGATCTAGAATTAAAGTTTCAGTCAATTCTCAAGTTGATGCTGGAGATGAATTAACTGAGGGTTCTGTTGATCCAAAAGAAATGCTAAGGGTTAAAGGCTTACGAGGGGTTCAAAACTATATTTTACAAGAAGTTCAAAGAGTATATCGTTTACAAGGTGTAGAAATCAACGATAAACACATTGAAATCATGGTAAGACAAATGCTACGTAAAGTGCGGGTAATTGAGAATGGTGGAACAGATCTACTTCCAGGATCAATGGTAGATGTTCATGAATATGAAGAAGCAAACAAGCATGCCTTTATGAATGGAAAAGACCCAGCTATTGCAAGGCCAGTCTTACTTGGAATCACAAAAGCCTCCCTTGAAACAGATTCATTTTTATCTGCTGCATCTTTCCAAGAAACGACACGTGTGCTAACTGAAGCAGCAATTAAAGGAAAGATCGATAAGCTATTAGGTCTTAAGGAGAATGTGATTATCGGTAAACTAATCCCAGCAGGAACGGGATTATCTAAATATCGAAACATTCGTATCAAAAAAGCAGAGCCTTTAGTTGTTGAGGAACCAGAAGTAGTAAAAATTGAATCATAAAAAGAATTGACATTTTAAGTTGATGGTGATAATATTTTTAAGTGTGCGTAAATCCTGTACTTTGGAGGATGTAAAAATGTCTTATGAAAAAGTAAAACAGGCAAAGCACTTATCTATAGGACTGAAACAAACACTAAAAGCCATTGAGCAAAATCTTGCTCAAGAGATCATAATTGCGAAGGATGCCGATAAACGTCTAACTTCGAAGGTGATTCAGTTTGGTGCTGAAAAAAACCTCATCGTCACATATGTTGATTCAATGAAGCAACTAGGTAAAGCCTCTGGAATTGAAGTAGGGGCTGCAGCTGTTGCTATTTTGAAAGATTAAAGTTGCAAGATAAACATCAAGTTGCTTTATGTGACTTTGATGTTTGTCATGCAATTTATTTTGAGGTTTTTTGAACCGCCTGGATCTGTGGGCTTAAATATGCGGAAGGAGGTGGCAGTATGCCAACAATTAACCAACTCGTTCGTAAGGGAAGAGAGAAAAAGGTTGTTAAATCAAAATCTCCAGCTTTGCAAAAAGGTTATAATAGCTTTAAAAAAGAGCAAACAAATCAAAACTCCCCTCAAAAACGTGGAGTATGTACTCGTGTGGGTACAATGACGCCTAAAAAACCAAACTCTGCTCTTCGTAAATATGCGCGTGTGCGTTTATCAAACGGGATCGAGGTAACGGCATATATTCCTGGTATCGGTCATAACTTGCAAGAGCATAGTGTTGTTCTTGTTCGTGGTGGACGTGTTAAGGACTTACCTGGGGTTCGTTATCATATCGTTCGTGGCGCTTTAGATACCGCTGGTGTTCAAAATCGTCTACAAGGCCGTTCTAAATATGGTACAAAGCGTCCAAAAGAGAAGAAATAATGTATTGATGGTATAAATAACGAAGAAAAAGGAGGGAGACGGAATGCCACGTAAAGGTCCTGTACCTCGTAGAGATGTATTGCCTGATCCAATTTATAATAGTAAATTAGTAACTCGTCTAATTAACCGTATGATGGTTGATGGTAAAAAAAGTGTAGCCCAAAACATCTTATATAGTGCATTTGACATTGTAAGAGATCGTACTGGTAAAGATCCTATGGAAGTGTTTGATCAAGCATTAAAAAATATTATGCCTGTTCTTGAAGTTAAAGCACGCCGTGTTGGTGGCGCGAACTACCAAGTTCCAGTTGAAGTTAAACCAGAACGCCGCACAACATTAGGGTTACGTTGGCTAGTAAACTATTCACGCCTTCGTGGAGAAAAGACCATGGAAGAGCGTTTGGCTGCTGAAATTTTAGATGCAGCAAACAACACTGGTGCTTCTGTGAAGAAACGTGAAGATACTCATAAAATGGCTGAAGCAAATAAAGCTTTTGCGCACTATCGTTGGTAATCTAACAAAACGAACTAGAAAGGAGAAAATAATATGGCAAGAGAATTCTCCTTACAAAATACTCGTAATATTGGGATCATGGCTCATATTGATGCGGGTAAAACTACAACAACTGAGCGTATTCTTTACTATACCGGTCGTACCCATAAAATCGGAGAAGTGCATGAAGGCGCTGCAACGATGGACTGGATGGAACAAGAACAAGAACGCGGCATCACCATTACTTCTGCTGCTACAACTGCTCAGTGGAAAGGTCACCGAATCAATATTATTGATACCCCAGGACACGTAGACTTTACAGTAGAAGTTGAACGTTCTTTACGCGTATTGGATGGAGCTGTAACAGTACTTGATGCAAAAAGCGGTGTTGAACCCCAAACTGAAACCGTTTGGAGGCAAGCTACGACTTATGGAGTACCACGTATTGTCTATGTAAACAAAATGGATATACTTGGTGCAGATTACCTAAAGTCAGTACAAACGATTCATGACCGTTTACAAGCAAAGGCTGTTCCAATTCAATTACCGATTGGGGCAGAAGATCAATTTCAAGGTATTATCGACTTGATTGATATGGTTGCCTATTATTATTTAGATGATCTAGGCACTCGTTCAGAACAGCGTGAAATTCCAGCAGAATACAAGGAATTAGCTGAAGAATGGAGAACAAAATTAATCGAATCTGTTGCAGAGCTTGATGAAGATTTAATGATGAAGTATCTTGAAGGAGAAGAATTCACAAAAGAAGAGATTAAAGCTGGTCTTCGTAAGGGAACAATCAATGTAGAGATTTTCCCTGTATTATGTGGTTCTTCATATAAAAACAAAGGTGTTCAGCTTATGCTTGATGCTGTCGTTGATTACCTACCATCTCCACTTGATATTCCAGCGATTAAGGGACACTTGGAAGATGAAACCGAGGCTGAGAGACATGCAGATGATAGTGAACCATTTTCTGCATTAGCATTCAAAATCATGACTGACCCGTATGTTGGTAAACTTACTTTCTTCCGTGTATACTCTGGTACGCTAAACTCTGGTTCCTATGTATTAAACTCTACAAAAGGGAAACGCGAACGTGTCGGTCGTATCCTGCAAATGCATGCAAACCATAGAGAAGAGATTAGTACCGTTTATGCCGGGGATATCGCAGCAGCTGTCGGTCTTAAAGATACGACAACTGGTGATACGCTCTGTGATGAAAAATCTCCAATCATTTTGGAATCAATGGTATTCCCAGAACCAGTTATTCGTCTTTCTGTGGAACCAAAAACAAAAGCTGACCAAGATAAAATGGGTCTAGCTTTAGCTAAATTAGCAGAAGAAGATCCAACATTTAAGACTCATACAGATGAAGAAACTGGACAAACCATTATTGCTGGTATGGGTGAATTACATCTAGATATCATCGTAGACCGTTTACGTCGAGAGTTTAAAGTTGAAGCAAATGTAGGTGCTCCTCAAGTGGCATACAAAGAAACCATTCGTAAACCTGCGAAGGTTGAAGGTAAATTTGTTCGTCAATCTGGTGGTCGCGGACAATATGGTCACGTCTGGATTGAATTTGAACCACTTGAACCAGGCCAAGGTTTTATTTTTGAAAATAAAATCGTTGGTGGGGTCGTTCCTAAAGAATATATCCCTGCGGTTCAGGCTGGTATTGAGGAGTCCATGCAAAATGGTATGCTAGCAGGTTATCCTGTTATTGATCTAAAAGCAACCATTGTTGACGGATCTTACCATGATGTTGACTCTTCAGAAATGGCATTTAAGATTGCTGGTTCTATGGCATTAAAAGCTGCAAAATCTAAATGTGATCCTGTTCTTCTAGAACCTGTAATGAAAGTTGAAGTTACTGTTCCAGAAGAATATATGGGCGATGTAATGGGTGATCTTAACTCCCGTCGTGGTCGTATTGAAGGGATGGAAGCTGCTTCAGGAGCCCAAAATATTCGTGCAATGGTTCCATTAGCAGAGATGTTTGGTTATGCAACTGCACTTCGTTCACGTACTCAAGGTCGTGGTAATTATTCCATGCACTTTGACCATTATGAAGAAGTTCCAAAGAGCATTGCTGAGACTGTCATTGCCAAGAATAAGGGAGAATAATTTCGTGTATTAAAAACCACATAGAATTTTACCTGCAGATTTTTCTGCGGGTACCTTTCTTTTAAATAAATATATACTTAAGGAGGATTATTAAAATGGCAAAAGCAAAATTTGAACGTACTAAACCACACGTTAACATTGGTACGATTGGACACGTTGACCATGGTAAAACAACTTTAACAGCTGCAATCACTACTGTATTAGCTAAAACAGGTGGTGCGCAAGCTACTGCTTATGATCAAATCGACAAAGCTCCAGAAGAGCGCGAACGCGGTATCACTATCTCAACTGCACACGTTGAGTATGAAACTGCAAATCGTCACTATGCACACGTTGACTGCCCAGGACACGCTGACTATGTTAAAAACATGATCACTGGTGCTGCACAAATGGACGGAGCCATCCTAGTAGTTTCTGCTGCTGATGGTCCAATGCCACAAACCCGTGAACACATTCTTCTTTCTCGTCAAGTAGGTGTACCATACATCGTTGTATTCATGAACAAAGTTGACATGGTAGACGACGAAGAACTATTAGAATTAGTTGAAATGGAAATTCGTGATCTTCTATCTGAATATGAATTCCCAGGTGACGACATTCCAGTTATTAAAGGTTCTGCATTAAAAGCATTAGAAAATCCAGACAGTGAATGGGCTAATGCAATTCATGAATTAATGGCTGCAGTTGACGAATATGTTCCAACTCCAGAGCGTGATACTGATAAACCTTTCTTAATGCCTGTTGAGGACGTATTCTCCATTACAGGTCGTGGTACTGTTGCAACAGGTCGTGTTGAGCGTGGTACTGTTAAAGTTCAAGATGAAGTTGAAATCGTTGGTATTCATGAAGAGACTAAAAAATCTGTTGTTACTGGGGTAGAAATGTTCCGCAAGCTTCTAGACCAAGCACAAGCTGGTGACAATATCGGTGCTTTATTACGCGGTGTTGATCGTAAAGAGATCGAGCGCGGACAAGTATTAGCAAAGCCAGGTTCTGTTAAACCTCATACTACATTCAAAGCAGAAGTTTATATCTTAACAAAAGAAGAAGGTGGACGTCATACTCCATTCTTTAACGGATACCGTCCTCAATTCTATTTCCGTACAACTGACGTAACTGGTGTTATCAAATTACCAGAAGGTACAGAAATGGTTATGCCTGGAGATAACATTACTATGGATGTTGAACTAATTGCTCCTATCGCTATTGAAGAAGGTACACGCTTCGCTATTCGTGAAGGTGGACGTACTGTTGGTGCTGGAGTTGTAGCTTCTATTTCTAAGTAATAACATCTTAAAATAAAAGGGCCTCAATTGAGGCTCTTTTTTTCTGAGGTGGGGGATATAAAATGAATTCTGATAAACCCAGCCAAATAAAATTAGCCATAGCTTTATTCATAGGAATCATCGCCGTCTCTTCATCCGCTATACTTGTAAAACAAACAACAGCTCCCTCTGCGATCATTGCTACTTATCGGATGATGTTTACTGTTTTAATTATGATCATTCCAACGTTCTTTTTTCATTTTCAAGAGATGAAGAAGTTGCAGAAGAAAGATTACCTATACTCTTTTTTATCAGGACTTTTTCTGGCATTTCACTTTATTACATGGTTCGAATCACTAAAGTATACTTCTATTGCAAGCTCAGTCGTATTGGTTACGATGTCACCCATCTTCTCAATGATCGGAGAATCTATTTTTTTTAAAAAGAGATATCCCTTACTTTCTATATTAGGTAGCCTTGTTTCAATTATCGGAGGCATTTTGATCGGCCTTGGAGATTTTCGTATCAGCGGAAAAGCACTTTTGGGTGATCTACTTGCATTGTTAGGTGCACTTATGGTGACAGTTTATTGGCTGTTTGGGCAAAAAGTAAGAACAAGATTAACATTACTTCCCTACACATTATTAGTCTATGGTTCTTCAACGATCATTTTGGTGATTTACTCGTTTTCTTTTCACTATTCATTTACTCAATACGAAAAAACAGACTGGATCGTTTTCATTGCCTTAGCTGTGATACCCAATATCCTAGGTCATACCGTATTTAATTGGGCAATTAAATATACGAATGCTACAACGATTTCAATGGTATTGTTAGGGGAACCAATCGGCGCCTCAATTTTAGCAACCTTGATATATAAAGAAGCACCCACCCTAATACAGATCATTGGTGGATTGATTATCCTCCTTGGTCTATATGTTTTTCAACGTTACCAAATCGTTCAAAATAATTAATTGAAAATAAAACTTGCATAAATAGACTCTTTTTTATATAATATTTATCGTTGGTCAAAGGACTGCGATGAGGTAGAAGGTTGCTGACACACCCGGCCCCTTTGCCATGGATGTGAGCAGGAAATTTCTACTGAGAAACTGTCCGTTAATAAAATGGGCGAGAAGGAGGGAATTTAAATGGCAAAACAAAAAATTAGAATTCGTTTAAAAGCATATGATCACAGAATTCTTGATCAATCCGCTGAGAAAATTGTTGAAACTGCAAAACGTTCTGGGGCAAGTGTATCTGGACCAATTCCTTTACCAACAGAAAAATCAGTTTACACAATCCTTAGAGCAGTTCACAAATATAAAGATTCTCGTGAGCAATTTGAAATGCGCACACACAAGCGTTTGATCGATATTCTAAATCCAACACCTCAAACAGTTGATTCATTAATGAGATTGGATTTACCATCTGGTGTAGATATCGAAATCAAATTATAATGAGAAAATGTGTTGAAATAGATATAGGAGGTGGCAAATATGGCCAAAGGAATCTTAGGGAAAAAACTAGGAATGACACAAGTTTTTACTCCTGAAGGCAAAGTAGTACCAGTTACTGTAGTGCAAGCAGGCCCTTGTGTTGTTCTTCAAAAAAAAGACCTTGCAAATGACGGTTATGAAGCTGTTCAATTAGGTTTCGATGATCAAAAGGAATTCCGTGCAAATAAACCAGAGCTAGGTCATGCAAAAAAAGCTGGCACAGCACCTAAGCGCTTCATAAAAGAAATCCGTGGCATGTCTATGGATGTCGCTGTAGGACAAGAAATCAAGGCTGACTTATTTGCTGAAGGTGAGATGGTTGACGTAACAGGAACAACAAAAGGTAAAGGTTTTGCTGGTTCCATTAAAAGACACAATCAATCTCGTGGACCAATGGCGCACGGATCACGTTATCACAGACGCCCAGGTTCTATGGGAGCAATTGCTCCAAACCGAGTATTGAAAGGAAAACCATTGCCAGGACGTATGGGTACAGACCAAGTAACAATTCAGAACCTTGAAATTGTAAAAGTGGATACAGATCGTAACGTTATCCTTGTAAAAGGTTCTATTCCTGGTCCAAAAAATAGTTATGTTGTCATTAAAGAAACAGTAAAAAATGCAGGTAAGTAAGTTGTTGTAGGAAAGGAGGATTCGCTATGCCAAAAGTAGCTCTATATAATGTAAATGGTGCTCAAATAGGAGAAATCGAGTTATCTGACGCTGTCTTTGGAATAAAACCTAATGAGTCAGTACTACATGATGCTGTTGTCATGCAACAAGCGTCTTTACGTCAGGGAACTCACAAAGTTAAAGGTCGTTCTGAAGTGCGTGGTGGTGGTCGTAAGCCATGGCGTCAAAAAGGGACAGGACGTGCACGCCAAGGAAGTATTCGTGCTCCACAATGGGTTGGTGGTGGTACAGTTTTTGGTCCAACACCAAGAAGTTATGCGTACAAACTTCCTAAAAAAGTTCGCCGTTTAGCGTTAAAATCAGCACTTTCCAGTAAAGTTTTAGATAGTCAAATCATCGTATTGGATGAAATTGTATTATCTGCACCAAAGACAAAGGAAATGGCTGGCATCTTAAATAATTTAAAAGTAGATCGTAAAGCATTAATCGTTGATAAAGATTACAATGATGTTTTGGCATTATCAACACGTAATATTCCAGGGGTTAAATTCGTATCTGCTGAAGGTGTCAATGTTGTTGATATCTTAAAACATGATAAGTTGATCATGACGAAAGAGGCAGTGGCGAAAGTAGAGGAGGTGCTTGCGTAATGAAAAATCCTCGCGATATCATTAAGCGCCCAGTTGTTACTGAAAGAACAAGTGATTTAATGGCTGAAAATAAATATGTTTTTGAAGTAGATATGCGTTCAAACAAGACAGAGATCAAATCTGCGATCGAAAGTATTTTTGGAGTTAAAGTTGCTAAAGTAAACACCATTAAAATGCCTGCAAAACCTAAACGCTATGGTCGTTTTAGTGGATATACATCTGCTTGGAAGAAAGCAGTTGTTACATTAAAAGAAGATAGCAAACCAATCGAAATTTTTGAAGTTTAATTCATCAGTGAAGGAGGGAAAACACAATGGCAATCAAAAAATATAAACCAACTTCAGCTGGCCGTCGCGGAATGTCAGTGTTAACTTTTGAAGAAATCACCACAGACAAACCGGAAAAATCCTTGTTAGCGCCTTTAAACAAGAATGCTGGACGTAATAATCAAGGGAAAATTACTGTACGTCATCAAGGTGGCGGTCATAAACGTAAATATCGTATCATTGATTTTAAACGTAACAAAGATAATGTGATTGGACGCGTAGCGACGATTGAATACGATCCAAACCGCTCAGCAAATATTGCTTTAATCAATTATGCTGACGGTGAAAAAAGATATATTCTTGCACCTTTAGGATTAAAGGTTGGCGATCAAATTGAATCTGGTCCAAATGCAGATATTAAAATTGGGAATGCACTTCCACTTGAAAACATCCCAGTTGGTACAGTCATTCACAATATTGAACTAAAGCCTGGAAAAGGTGGACAATTAGCTCGTGCTGCTGGTGCTGAAGCACAATTACTAGGTAAAGATGGAGACTACGTAATCATTCGCCTTGGCTCTGGCGAGGTGCGCATGATTCGTAAAGAATGCCGTGCAACTGTTGGTCAAGTAGGTAACTTAGATCATGAAAACGTAACGATCGGTAAAGCTGGACGTTCACGCTGGTTAGGTAAAAGACCTACTGTTCGTGGGGTTGTTATGAATCCTAACGATCACCCACACGGTGGTGGAGAAGGTAAAGCTCCTATCGGACGTAAATCACCTGTATCTCCTTGGGGTAAACCAACATTGGGTTACAAAACTCGTAAGAAAAATAAAGCATCTGATAAATATATTGTACGTCGTCGTAAGAAGTAATATGTCAATTGCCACTATTCTTCATCTCGAAGGGAGGTTTATGTATGGGGCGTAGTTTGAAAAAAGGACCTTTTGTAGATGATCATCTAATGAAAAAGGTCGTTGAAATGAACGAAAAAAATGAAAAGAAAGTGATCAAAACTTGGTCTCGTCGTTCTACTATTTTCCCTGATTTTGTTGGACACACAATTGCCGTGTATGATGGAAGGAAACATGTACCAGTCTATGTGACTGAGGATATGGTTGGTCATAAGTTAGGTGAATTTGCACCTACACGTACTTTCAAAGGACATGCTGGCGATGATAAGAAAACCAAGCGCTAATTGAGTTGAGAGGAGGTTTACGTTCATGCAAGCAAAAGCTGTAGCCAGATACGTGCGGATTGCTCCTCGCAAGGTAAGTCTTGTATTAGATCTTATTCGGGGCAAAAAAGTTGGAGAAGCAATTGCAATTCTTCGCCATACGCCAAAAGCAGCTTCTCCAGTGATTGAAAAAGTGTTAAACTCTGCGATTGCGAATGCAGAGCATAATTATAATATGAATGTTGAAGAACTAGTGGTTAGTGAAGCATATGCAAATCAAGGTCCTACCTTGAAACGTTTTCGTCCAAGAGCTATGGGACGTGCAAGTCGTATCAATAAGCGTACGAGTCATATCACTGTTGTATTAACGGAAAAAAAGGAGGGATAAAGCGTGGGTCAAAAGGTTAATCCAAATGGACTTCGTGTAGGAATTATACGCGACTGGGATTCAAAATGGTATGCAGGTAAAGATTATGCTGATCTTTTACTTGAAGATATCAAAATTCGTGAATTCTTAAAGAAACGCCTTTATGATGCTGCAGTTCCTCAAATTGAAATTGAAAGAGCTGCAAATCGTTTGAATATTACCATTCATACTGCAAAACCTGGTATGGTTATTGGTAAAGGTGGAGCAGAAGTAGAAGTTCTTCGTCAACAGTTAAGCAAGATGACTGGTAAAAAGGTTCATATCAATATTAGTGAAGTAAAAAATGCAGACGTCAATGCAACATTAGTTGCTGAAAATATTGCACAACAATTAGAGCGTCGTATTTCTTTCCGCCGCGCTATGAAACAAGCGATTCAACGTACAATGCGTGCCGGCGCTAAAGGAATTAAGACTCAAGTAAGTGGACGTTTAGGTGGGGCTGAAATTGCTCGTAGTGAAGGTTATAGTGAGGGAACTGTTCCTCTTCATACACTTCGTGCAGATATTGACTACGGTACTGCAGAGGCACATACAACCTATGGACGTCTAGGAGTAAAAGTTTGGATTTATCGCGGGGATGTTCTTCCAGTTGCGAAGAATAGAGAAACAAAGGAAGGAGGCAGATAATTATGTTGATGCCAAAACGTGTAAAACATCGTAAAGAACATCGTGGAAAAATGCGTGGTCGCGCTAAAGGCGGCACAGAGATAGCTTTCGGTGAATACGGATTACAGGCATTAGAACCAGCATGGGTAACGAATCGTCAAATTGAAGCAGCTCGTATTGCAATGACACGTTATATTAAGCGTGGCGGTAAAGTATGGATTAAGATTTTCCCTTCAAAACCAGTTACTCAAAAACCGCTTGAAGTTCGTATGGGTAGTGGTAAAGGTTCTCCAGAAAAATGGGTAGCGGTTGTAAAACCTGGTAAAGTTATGTTTGAATTAGCTGGTGTCTCTGAAGAAGTAGCACGTGAAGCTATGCGTCTGGCATCCCATAAGCTGCCAATTAAGACTAAGTTTATTAAGCGTGAAGAAGTGGGTGGTGACGCAAATGAAAGCTAATGAGTTAAGAAATATGACCACTGCTGAAATAGAACAAAAAATCAATTCTTTAAAAGAAGAATTATTCAACCTCCGATTTCAATTGGCAACAGGTCAATTAGAAACTCCAACGCGCATTTCAGAAGTGCGCAAAGCGATCGCACGTGCGAAAACTGTTTTGCGTGAAAGAGAATTAGGGATCAGTAAATAATCCTGAAAGGAGGTTATCAAATGTCAGAGCGTAATCAACGTAAAGTACAAATAGGTAAAGTTGTTAGTGACAAAATGGATAAAACCATCGTCGTTGCTGTTGAAACTTATAAAAAGCATTCATTATACGGAAAACGTATTAAATACACCAAAAAATTTAAAGCTCATGATGAAAACAATCAAGCGAAAATTGGCGATATTGTTAAAATTATGGAAACCAGACCATTATCCAAAGATAAGCGTTGGAGATTAGTTGAGGTTGTTGAAGAAGCTGTAATTATCTAATAAACTGTATATTTACTCATGTTCCGGAAGGAGGGACTATTCAATGATTCAACCACAAACGTTATTACAAGTAGCAGATAACTCCGGTGCTAAAAAACTAATGGCTATCAAAGTATTAGGTGGTTCTCATCGTAAATTTGCTAATATTGGTGACGTTATTGTTTGTTCGGTAAAAGAAGCGACACCAGGAGGCGTTGTCAAGAAAGGTGACGTAGTTAAGGCGGTTATTGTTCGTTCTACTCGTGGTGTTCGTCGTAATGATGGATCTTATATCCGATTTGATGAGAATGCGGCTGTTATTGTCAAAGATGATAAAAGTCCTCGTGGAACTCGTATTTTTGGTCCAGTAGCACGTGAGCTGCGTGAAAAGGACTTTATGAAAATTATTTCTCTAGCTCCAGAGGTTATCTAAATATCCTAAGGGAATTGTTTTAAAAGGAGGTGCTTTTATGAAATCCTCAAAAAATAAACTTCATGTTAAAAAAGGCGATACAGTTATTGTTATTAGTGGTAAGGATAAGGGTAAAAAAGGTCGTATTTTAGAAGCTTTTCCAAAAGAAGGACGTGTACTTGTTGAAGGTGTAAATATTGTTAAGAAACATACACGCCCATCTCAAGCAAACCCAAATGGCGGCATTGTATCTCAAGAAGCTCCAATTCATTCTTCAAATGTGATGTTAGTTGACCCTAAAACCGGTGAAGTAACAAGAGTTGGGCATAAAATTTTAGCTAATGGTAAAAAAGTGCGTATTGCTAAAAAGTCTGGCGAAGAGTTAGATAAGTAGTCAGGTGAAGAAGGGAGGCAAAAACAATGGCAGCAAGATTACAAGAAAAATATAGTAAAGAAGTTGTTCCTGCATTGATGCAAAAATTCAACTACGCTTCTGTGATGCAGGTACCACGTGTAGAGAAAGTAGTAATCAATATGGGTGTTGGTGATGCCGTTCAAAACCCAAAGGTTTTAGATAGTGCTGTTGCTGACTTAGAGTTAATCTCTGGTCAAAAACCTGTTGTAACTCGTGCAAAAAAATCTATTGCTGGATTTAAATTACGTGAAGGGATGCCTATTGGTGTAAAAGTAACTCTTCGCGGTGAACGTATGTACCATTTTATCGACAAGTTATTTAATGTGTCATTACCACGTGTGCGTGACTTCCGTGGAGTATCCAATAAAGCTTTTGACGGTCGTGGGAACTATACATTAGGTTTAAAAGAACAATTGGTTTTCCCGGAAATTGAATATGATAAGATCGATAAAATTCGTGGAATGGATATTGTATTTGTTACAACTGCAAATACTGATGAAGAAGCTCATGAGTTATTAAATCAGTTAGGAATGCCTTTTGCAAAATAAGTGATCTTAAATTTGAGGAGGAAATAGCGTGGCAAAAAAGTCAATGATCGCTAAACAAAGACGGCCTCAAAAATTTAAAGTGAGAGAATATACTCGCTGTGAACGCTGTGGTCGTCCACATAGTGTAATGCGTAAGTTTAAGTTGTGTCGTATTTGCTTCCGCGAACTTGCTTACAAAGGGCAAATTCCTGGAGTGAAGAAGGCTAGTTGGTAAAACCTAGTTAGGGAAGGAGGTTTTTCGTTATGGCGATGACAGATCCAATTGCAGATATGCTAACTCGTATTCGAAATGCAAATATTGTTCGTCATGAAATCGTTGAAGTACCAGCATCCAAAATCAAAAGAGATATTGCCGAAATTTTAAAACGTGAAGGATTTATCCGTGATGCTGAATTTGTTGAAGATAATAAACAAGGGATCATCCGTTTATTTTTAAAGTACGGTTCAAATAATGAGCGTGTAATTACTGGATTAAAACGTATTAGTAAACCAGGTTTGCGTGTTTACGCAAAGAGTAACGAAATTCCTAAAGTGCTTGGTGGATTAGGAATAGCGATTCTTTCAACACCACAAGGCGTCTTAACTGATAAAGAAGCCCGCAAAGCCCAAGTTGGTGGAGAAGTTTTAGCGTACATCTGGTAATCAACTCAAATCCGATTGGGGGTGTAACAATGTCTCGTATTGGTAAAAAACCGATTGAAATTCCATCAGGTGTAGAAATTACAAATGATAAAAACATTTTGACTGTTAAAGGGCCAAAAGGAACTTTAACAAAATCATTTCATAAAGATATCAAGATTGTTATTCAAGATAATCAACTAACTGTTGAACGCCCATCTGATAACAAACTACACCGTGCCTTACATGGTACTACTCGTAGTATTATCAATAACATGGTTGAGGGTGTAACCAAAGGATATGAAAAGACTTTAGAATTAGTTGGTGTAGGTTACCGTGCAGCAAAGTCTGGTAATAAGGTAACATTGAATGTAGGTTATTCACATCCTGTTGAAGTATTCCCTGAAGAAGGAATTGATTTAGAAGTTCCTGCACAAAACAAAGTGGTTGTAAAAGGAATCGATAAAGAGCGTGTTGGTGAGATGGCTGCAAAGATCCGCTCAATCCGTGAACCTGAACCTTATAAAGGAAAAGGGATTAAATACGAAAATGAACGTATTCGTCGTAAAGTTGGTAAGACAGGTAAGTAATTTCTTGTATAAACGACTTAGCAATAGAACTTTCGTTCAAACGAAGGGAGTGAATTGAAGTTGATTAACAAACAAGATAAAAATAAAATACGTAAAAGAAGACACTTACGCATTCGCAAGAATATTGTTGGAACAGCTGAGCGTCCTCGTTTAAACGTGTTTCGCTCATCTAAAAACATTTATGCTCAATTGATTGATGATGTAACTGGAACAACTCTAGTTTCTGCATCCACTTTAGATAAAGAACTTAGCGGTGAAATTAAAAACGGCGGAAATATTGAAGCTGCTAAATTAGTTGGTGAACTAGTAGCTAAACGTGCTGTTGAAAAAGGTTATGTTTCAGTAGTATTTGATCGTGGTGGTTATCTATATCATGGAAGAATTAAAGCTTTAGCTGAATCTGCGCGTGAGGCAGGGCTTCAGTTTTAATCGGATACGAAGGAGGGAAAAAGATGCGAATTGACCCAAATACCCTTGATCTACAAGAGAAAGTGGTTCACATCAATCGAGTAGCTAAAGTTGTTAAAGGTGGACGCCGCTTTAGCTTTAGTGCATTGGTTGTCGTTGGTGATAAAAATGGTTGGGTAGGTGCTGGTATTGGTAAAGCTAGTGAAGTGCCAGATGCTATCCGCAAAGGAATTGAAGATGCAAAGAAAAACCTAATTCATATACCATTAACTAGCAAAACAATTCCACATCCTATTACAGGAATTTTCGGTGCAGGTAAAGTGTTATTAAAACCTGCTTCTGAAGGTACTGGAGTAATTGCTGGTGGACCTGTTCGTGCAGTACTTGAGTTAGCAGGAATTGAAGACATCTTAAGTAAATCTTTAGGTTCTTCAAATTCAATCAATATGGTTCATGCCACAATTGATGGTTTGAAACGTTTAAAACGCGTTGAAGAGGTTGCTAAATTACGTGGTAAATCGATCGAAGAACTGTTAGGATAAGGAGGGATTATGATGGAGAAAAAATTACAAATCACCCTCAAACGTAGCGTTATAGGTCGTCCTGAATCACAAAGAGTAGTCGTTCGTACTTTGGGATTACGTAAAGTTAACCAAACAGTTATTCATAATGATAATCCTGCGATTCGTGGGATGGTTAACAAAGTAAAGCATTTACTTGATGTAGTTGAAGTAGAAGCGTAATAACATGCTTTAAGATAGAGGAGGTGCTACCATGAAGTTACATGAACTTAAACCAGTGAAAGGTGCGCGTCATACACGCAAACGTGTAGGACGTGGAACTAGTTCTGGAACGGGTAAAACGGCTGGACGTGGTCATAAAGGTCAAAATGCACGTTCCGGTGGTGGTGTACGCCCTGGTTTTGAAGGTGGTCAAAACCCATTATACCGTCGTTTACCAAAGCGAGGATTTAATAATCCAACTCGCAAAGAATACTCTATAATCAATTTAGATCTTCTTAATAACTTTGAAGACGGTACTGTAGTTACTCCAGAGTTATTGACTGAAAAAGGGTATGTAAAACAAGTAAAAGATGGCATTAAGGTTCTTGGCAACGGAGAATTGACTGTAAAACTAACAGTAAAAGCAAATAAGTTTTCAGAAACTGCTGTTAAGAAAATTGCTGCTGCAGGCGGTACAACTGAGGTGATCTAATGTTTAATACGATCTCCAACATATTTAGGGTAAACGACTTGCGTAAGAAGATCATTTTTACTCTTCTTATGCTAGTCGTGTTCCGTATTGGAAGTTTTATTCCAGTACCAAATATCAATGCTGATGCGTTAACTGCTTTAACTGAAAGAGATATTTTTGGTTTCTTAAATACTTTTTCTGGTGGAGCATTACGTAATTTTTCTATTTTTGCAATGGGTATCATGCCTTATATTACAGCGTCAATCATTGTCCAACTATTAACTATGGATGTTGTACCTAAATTTGTTGAGTGGGCAAAAGAAGGAGAAACAGGACGTAGAAAATTAGCTCAAGTTACCCGTTATGGCACGATTGTACTTGGGTTGATCCAATCTATTGGATTATCGATTGGTTTTAACAATATTTATCCAGGTTTAGTCATCGATCCAAGTTTCACAACTTATGCTCTTATTGCCATTACGCTAACCGCAGGAACTGCTTTCTTAATGTGGCTTGGTGAACAAATCACAGAAAATGGTATTGGCAACGGGATTTCCATTATCATTTTTGCAGGTATCATTGCGGGGATTCCTGATGGAATCTATGCGATTTATGATACCCAATTTAAAGGGGCTACTGATCAGTTATTCCTTAATATTATTAAGTTACTATTGATCTTGTTAGTCATTCTTCTAATTGTTGTTGGCGTTATTTATGTTCAACAAGGAATTAGAAAGATTCCAGTTCATTATGCAAAACGTGTTGTAGGTAGAAAAATGTACGGTGGCCAATCCAGCCACATTCCTTTTAAAGTTAACTCAGCTGGAGTTATTCCGGTCATCTTTGCGCTTTCTCTACTCATGTTTCCATCAACGATCGCAAGTTTTTGGCCAAACAATGGTATAGCTCAGTGGTTTATCAAACACTTTAACTATGCTGATCCATTTGGAATGTTTCTTTATGTGATATTGATTATTGGATTTACCTATTTCTATACATTCGTACAAATCAATCCAATACAAATGGCAGAGAATATGAAGAAGAATGGTGGTTATATTCCAGGGATTAGACCAGGAAAGGCAACTTCCACCTATATTTCTAAAGTGTTAAACCGAATCACTTTAGCTGGATCTATTTTTTTAGCAGCTGTTGCTATCTTACCAGTCATCTTTACTGCTGCAACAACTTTACCTCAATCTGTAAGGATTGGTGGAACTTCATTACTCATCGTTATTGGTGTAGCGCTTGATACAATGAAGCAAATTGAAACACAACTGATCAAGCGTCATTATGATGGCTTTATTAAAAAGTAAAAATAGGCCATTTTGATGGAGGGATGTTTTTTGAATATCGTGCTCATGGGTCTTCCGGGGGCAGGTAAGGGAACTCAAGCTGAAAAAATCGTTGCTGAATTTCTAATCCCACATATTTCTACTGGAGATATGTTTAGAAGCGCAATTAAAGAAGGAACTAAAATGGGATTAGAAGCAAAGTCTTATATGGATCAAGGATTGCTTGTACCCGATGAAGTCGTAATTGGTATTGTGAAAGATCGTCTAAGTAAAGAAGACACAAACTCAGGTTTTTTACTAGACGGTTTTCCGCGTACAGTAGCTCAAGCTCAAGCGCTAGATAAAATGCTTGGCGAAATGAATAAAGAGATCGAACATGTAATCAATATAGATGTAGACAAGAATCTATTATTAAATCGTCTAACTGGTCGTAGAATTTGTCGTGAATGTGGTGCTACTTATCATATTATTTATAACCCTCCTAAAATTGAGGGAAGATGTGATAAATGTGGCGGAGAACTTTATCAACGTGATGATGATAAAGAAGAAACAGTCGCAACAAGACTTGAGGTAAATATCAAGCAAACTGAACCATTATTGAATTACTATCAGAATAAGCAAGTCTTACGAACAATAGAGGGTAATCAAGAGATCGATGAGGTATTTCATTCAATTGAAAAAATACTGAGAGGTCAGGCGTAATGATTATACGTAAATCCGATTTTGAGATTGACCTGATGCGAATTGCTGGACGAATTGTTGCAGAGACTCATCAAGTTTTAAAAGAGGCAATTCGCCCTGGAATTACAACAAAAGAACTTGACCATATTGCAGAAGAATTCATTCGCAGTAAAGGAGCCATTCCTTCTTTCTTAGGTTATGGAGGATTTCCAGCAAGTATATGTACTTCTGTAAATGATGAATTGGTTCATGGTATTCCAAGTGATCGTGTATTAAAAGAAGGAGATATCATTAGTATTGATATCGGGGCAGAATACAAGGGATATCATGGTGATTCTGCTTGGACTTATCCTGTTGGGAAGATCTCTGACGAAGCAGATCGATTATTGAAAGTTACAGAAGAATCATTATATAAAGGACTGGAAAAGGCTACTCCAGCCTATAGATTATCTGATATATCGCACGCTATTCAAGAACATGTAGAGGCTTTTGGTTACTCTATTGTTAGGGAATATGTTGGTCATGGAGTTGGACAGAATCTACACGAAGATCCACAAGTTCCTAATTATGGCCCACCCAATCGAGGTCCTATACTAAAGCCAGGGATGGCATTAGCGATTGAGCCGATGGTAAATATGGGAAAGCGATATGTTAAAACATTAGCTGATCGCTGGACTGTAGTTACTGAAGATCATTCATTATGTGCTCATTTTGAGCACACGATTATCATTACAGAGTCTGGTCATGAAATTTTGACGAAATGATGGGTGAAGTGATGATAAAAGAAAAGCCTTTATTAAATATAGGTGAAATCGTTGAGATTTTAACAGGACGCGAAAAAGGGAAATACGGGGTTATTATTGGGAAAGAAAACGATCGGTATATATTCATTGCAGATGGTGATAAACGTAAGTTTGACCAACCAAAAAGGAAAAACATTCGCCATATACGAGCAACTGGATATATTTCTAAAGAAATAGTAGATTCTCTAGATAAAAACGGCAAAGTGACAAATGCAAAATTACGATATGTCTTGCAGGATTATCTTTCAAACCGCTTGCCTTTGGATGAAGAGAAAGGAGAATGAAAATGGCTAAAGATGATGTGATTGAAGTTGAGGGTACAGTGATTGAACCTCTTCCTAATGCAATGTTTCGAGTCCAATTAGAAAATGGTCACAAAATTTTGGCTCACGTTTCAGGGAAAATTAGAATGCATTTTATTAGGATCTTACCTGGTGATAAAGTTACTGTAGAGTTATCACCTTATGATTTGACACGTGGTCGGATTACGTATCGTTATAAGTAGGTATTTGTTTGCACATAAGGAGGTTATAAACATGAAGGTTAGACCATCCGTCAAACCAATCTGTGAAAAGTGCAAAGTTATTCGTCGTAAAGGCACAGTCATGGTCATTTGTGAAAACCCAAAACACAAACAAAAACAAGGTTAATTCAAGGAGGTGTGTTAAATGGCACGTATTGCAGGTGTAGACTTACCTCGTGATAAACGAGTAGAAGTTGCATTAACCTATATTTATGGTATTGGTATTCAAACATCCAAAAAACTTTTAACTGAAACAGGAATCAATCCAGATACTAGAGTACGTGATTTAACAGAAGATGAAGTAGCAAAATTACGTGAAATTATCGACAAAAACGTTAAGGTTGAGGGAGATCTGCGACGTGAGGTGGCTCTTAATATTAAGCGCCTAATTGAAATTGGTTCATATCGAGGCATTCGTCATCGTCGTGGATTACCTGTCCGTGGTCAAAAATCTAAAACCAATGCACGTACACGTAAAGGTCCACGTCGTACCGTAGCGAACAAGAAGAAGTAAGGAGGGATGACGAAATGGCTACAAGAAAAACCACAACTCGTACAAAAAGGCGCGATCGTAAAAATATTGAGTCAGGAGTAGCACATATTAAGTCTACTTTTAACAACACCATTGTTACCATCACTGATACACATGGTAATGCAATTTCTTGGAGTAGTGCAGGTGCACTTGGGTTTAAAGGTTCAAGAAAAAGTACCCCTTTTGCTGCACAAATGGCTGCTGAAGCAGCTGCCAAAACAGCAATGGAGCATGGCATGAAAACTGTTGAAGTATTAGTTAAAGGTCCTGGTGCTGGACGTGAGGCAGCTATTCGCTCCTTACAAGCAGCTGGACTAGAGGTTAATATGATTAAAGATGTCACGCCGATACCTCATAACGGTTGCCGTCCACCAAAACGTCGTCGTGTCTAGTGATATTTTTACCAATAGATGTATAGATTGCCTGAACATGTGAATAATAGAATGGTAAGATAGGGTAAGTATGTACTCTCTCAACTAGATCTACTTATTTTAGAACATGGTTAGGTTAATAAACGGTACCACCGATTGTTCTTTTTTGGTACCTTACCCTCGAATATCGTGGTTGCCATTGAAATGGACGTTTTGAAGGAGGGTTTAGATAAATGATCGAAATCGAAAAGCCTAGAATTGAAGTCGTAGAAATTAATTCAGAATCTACTTACGGGAAAATTGTAGTAGAGCCTTTAGAACGAGGATATGGTACAACACTTGGTAATTCTCTAAGAAGAATTCTTCTTTCTTCTTTGCCAGGTGCTGCTGTAACCTCTATTCAAATCGATGGTGTTCTTCATGAATTTTCTACAATTCCTGGTGTCGTTGAAGATACATCAGAGATTATATTAAACCTTAAGAAGCTTTCCTTAAAGATTCACTCTGATGAAGAGAAAGTTCTTGAAATTGATGTTGATGGTGGTGGGGATATCACTGCTGCTGATATTCGTGCAGATAGTGATGTTGAGATTCTAAACCCTGATCTTCATATTGCTACGGTCGATGAAAATTCAAGATTTCATATGAGAATTCATGCGAACCGTGGTCGTGGTTATGTTCCAGCGGACAGAAATAAAAGGGAAGATCAACCGATTGGAGTTATTCCAGTCGATTCCATTTATACTCCGATTACAAGGGTTAATTATACAGTAGATAACACTCGTGTAGGTCAGGTTACAAACTATGATAAGTTAACTTTAGAAGTATGGACTGATGGCAGTATTCATCCAGAAGAGGCTGTTAGTTTAGGAGCAAAGATCTTAACAGAACATCTCAATTTATTCGTTGGCTTAACTGAAGAAGCAAAAGAAGCGGAAATTATGGTGGAAAAAGAAGAAGACCAAAAAGAAAAGGTTCTTGAGATGACCATTGAAGAATTGGATCTTTCTGTTCGTTCCTATAACTGCTTGAAACGTGCTGGTATCAATACCGTGCAGGAATTAACTACGAAAACAGAAGAAGATATGATGAAGGTTCGTAATCTTGGGCGCAAATCACTGGAAGAAGTTCAACAAAAGTTGCTTGAACTTGGACTTGAACTTAAAAAAGAAGAGTAGAAATTGTGAACTGAATAAAGGAGGGACAAGGGATGGCATACGCAAAACTTGGTCGTAATTCAGCAGCACGTAAGGCACTGTTCCGTGATCTCGTGACGGATTTAATTATTAATGAACGTATTGAAACCACTGAATCAAAGGCGAAAGAAGTTCGTTCAATTGCTGAAAAATTGATTACTCTTGCAAAACGTGGCGATTTACATGCAAGACGTCAAGTTGCAGAATATGTTCGAAAAGAAGTAGCTGATCGTGAAAGTGGTCAGGATGCAGTTCAAAAACTATTTAGTGAAATTGCTCCTCGATTTGCTGAACGTCAAGGGGGATATACACGTATTTTAAAGATTGGGCCTCGCCGCGGGGACGCAGCACCTATGGTATATTTAGAATTAGTAGAATAATGATGAAAGAAAAGGGTGAGGGCAGAATCATTTGATTCTGATTCAATGCCCTTTTTTCTTTATGATTTTAGAAAGTTTTTTAACTTTGGAGGCAGAAAACATGCAACCAATCATCCAACTTAGGAATCTTTCCTTTCAGTATAAGAATGCAGAAAGGGTATTAAACAATTTAACTACAAATCTTTTTGAGGGACAGTTTATCACGATATTAGGACCAAATGGTTCTGGAAAGTCTACATTAGCTAAATGTCTAAATGGAATATTACATCCTACAGATGGCGTAGTGATCGTAGACCAAATCGACACAAAGAATGAGGATTTGATTTGGCATATTAGGCAACATGTTGGAGTTGTCTTTCAAAACCCTGATAATCAAATTGTCGCAAGTACGGTCGAAGAAGATGTTGCTTTTGGGTTAGAAAATCAGGGGATCGAATCAAGTGAAATGGCAAAAAGGGTTGAAGATGCTTTACAGAAGGTGAATCTAGAAGAATATAAACACACAGAACCTCACCATCTTTCTGGAGGCCAAAAACAAAAAGTAGCGATTGCTGGCATCATTGCGATGAAACCTAAAGTGATTATCTTTGATGAAGCGACATCCATGCTTGATCCAATAGGAAGAGCCGAAGTCCTCAAAGTGGCAAAACAATTAAATGAGGAAGAAGGAATTACCATTCTTCATATTACTCATTTTGTTCAAGAAGCCTTATTGGCTGATCGGATTCTCATCATGGATCGAGGATATATAATTGCAGATGGATCCCCTAAAGAGATTTTGTCTAAAAAAGATCTTTTGGAAGAAACAGGGTTAGATGTACCGATTGCCGTTGATTTAGCTCATAGACTTAAAGAAAAAGGATATTCATTTCATACCGATCTTGTAAGAGAAGAGGAGTTTATTGAGGCATTATGGACATTACGTTAAAAGATGTTTCTGTCACTTATATGAAAAATACTCCTTTTGAGAAAATTGCTTTACAAGAAGTAAATCTAACGATAAAGAGCGGATCGATCATTGGTGTTATCGGACATACTGGATCAGGTAAGTCGACACTGATTCAACTGATAAGTGGACTCATCCTTCCCACAAATGGAACAATCAAAGTAGGAGATTTAGCGTGGTCATCCAAAAGGAAAAATCTATCACCAATTAGGAATAAGATTGGGGTGGTTTTTCAATACCCTGAACATCAATTATTTGAAGAAAACGTTGAAAAGGATATTTCTTTTGCACTCCGAAATTTTGACTTTCCAGAGGAGCTTATAGCAATACGTGTAAAAGAAGCAATGAAACAAGTAGGACTAGACTATGAACAATTTGCAAAACGTTCCCCTTTTGAACTAAGTGGGGGACAAATGAGAAGAGTTGCAATCGCAGGAGTCATTGCCTTTCAACCTAAAATATTAATCTTAGATGAGCCAACTGCAGGTTTAGATCCAAAAGGGCGAAAAGAAATTCTCAACATGATTAAAGAATTACATCAGTCCAGAGAAATAACAACAATCTTGGTTTCACATAGTATGGATGATATTGCAAATATGGTTGAACGTCTTATTGTGTTGAATCAAGGAAAGATCATATTAGAGGGAACCCCTAAGGAAATTTTTAAGGAAGAAGAACGTTTACAGCAAATAGGCCTTGATATTCCTGATATCACGAAATTTATTCAACGATTAAACCAGAAAATAAATCCGCCTATCCCCCTTGATTGTTTTTCTAGGGAAGAATTAGAAGAATATTTAATCGATTGGCTATTGAAGGGGAAAAAAGTATGAGTCTATCTCAATACATGATTATCGGACAATTCATACCGAATCAATCATTTTTACATCGACTTGACCCAAGATCAAAGCTTATTTTTACGTTTTTATTTATTATCCTTGTTTTTCTTGCCAAGGATCTAACAAGCTATTTCGTTCTCATCTTAACTATTTTATCAGGAGTTATTCTTTCACGTATTCCTTTCTCTTATTATTTTAAAGGATTACTCCCTATCTTTTGGATGATTATATTAACGATTATTCTCCATCTATCCATGACAAAAGGGGGTAACCTTTTATTTCAGTGGCACTGGTTAACCATTTATGAAGAGGGGGTAAAACAAGCGATTTATATTTCGATAAGATTGCTTCTTCTTGTCTTAACTGCGACTATTTTAACCTTAACCACATCTCCGATAGATTTAACTATGGGACTTGAAAGATTGATGTATCCTTTCACTTTTTTAAAGGTACCTGTACATGAATTGGCTTTAATGATGTCTATATCACTTCGCTTTATTCCAACTTTACTTGATGAAACAGACAAAATTATAAAAGCCCAAACAGCCAGAGGCGCAAATTTTGAATCTGGTCCAATTCATAAACGAGTAAGAAATATGGTGGCAATCATCATTCCATTATTTATCAGTGCATTTAAACGTGCAGATGAATTAGCAATTGCTATGGAGGCCAGAGGCTATCGAGGTGGAAAAGGTAGAACAAGGTTAAGAGTGTCTGTATTTACATGGAGGGATCTTTTACTTATGTTCATTTTCCTTCTCCTATTTATTTTAATGATAACAGTTTGAGGGGTTCTTAGATGGAAGAAATAAAGAATATTAAACTAGAAGTTAGTTATGATGGGACAGCTTTCCATGGGTTTCAAGTCCAACCAAATCAACGAACGATACAAGGAGAATTAGAAGATGCATTGCAAAGACTGACTAACCAACCAGTTAAGATTATTGGATCGGGAAGAACAGATGCAGGAGTACATGCAAAAAAACAAGTTTGTAATTTTAAGATTAACCACTCGATGCCCTTATCTAAATGGCCTGTTGCACTAAATGCTCTTTTGCCAGAAGATATTGTTGTCAATTCTGCTAGTGAGGTCCCATTAGAATTTCATTCTCGGTTTGACGTAAGACAAAAGACATACAGATATTCTATCTATCATCATACATACGTAAACATATTTCGCCGGCATTACACCTGGCATTATCCATACCCACTGGATGTGGAAAAAATGAAAGCAGTAAGCAAAGTATTTATAGGGGAACATGATTTTACTGCTTTTTCTTCAGCAAAAACCACTGTCGAAAATAAAGTAAGGAAAATTTATGCCGCAGATCTTTGGAAGAAGGAAAATGAAATCTATTTTCAGATTACAGGTAATGGTTTTTTGTATAATATGGTTCGAATCGTGGTGGGAACATTGGTTGAGGTCGGCAGAAATAAAATGGATCCAGAAGAAGTAATGGAACTTTTCGAAAAAAAGAATCGATCATTAGCAGGTTTAACAGCGCCAGCAAAGGGACTTACACTTTGGGATGTCCAATATTAGACAACAGAACCTCGCGTATAAAATCCTTGACTCTTATGATTGAGTATAGTATTATATTCTTTGGTATTTTAAAACCCACTAGCCCCGGGTCTTAAAATAAAATCAGAACAACTATGAATTTGTATAATGGATAAAGATGATTTGTAATAGATTAGGAGGGAAAACGATGCGTACCACATACATGGCAAAACCTAACGAAGTTGAACGTAAATGGTACATTATCGACGCTGAAGGTAAAACACTTGGTCGCTTAGCTACTGAAGCTGCAACAATCCTTCGCGGTAAACATAAACCACAATTTACTCCACACGTAGATACGGGAGATTTTGTAATCATTATTAATGCTGGTAAAGTTGAATTAACCGGTAAGAAGATGCAAAGCAAAAAATACTACCGTCATTCAGGTTATCCAGGTGGTTTAAAAGTAACAGTTGCTGCTGATATGGTTAAGAATAAACCAGAACAAATGATTGAACTTGCGGTAAAAGGTATGTTACCAAAAGGTTCATTAGGTCGTAAACAAGGTATGAAATTAAAAGTTTATGCAGGATCAGAACATCCACATCAAGCACAACAACCAGAAGTTTGGGAAATTAGAGGCTAATAAGGAGGTTTAGCTTGTGGCACAAGTTCAATACTATGGTACAGGTCGTCGTAAGCATTCTGTAGCCCGTGTACGTTTGGTACCTGGGGACGGTCAAATCATTATCAATAAACGCAATTTAGATGATTATTTTGGCTTAGAAACATTAAAATTAATTGTAAAACAACCATTGGTTGCAACAGATACAACCAATGCCTATGATGTTTTAGTAAATGTTCGAGGTGGCGGATTTACTGGTCAAGCGGGAGCGATTCGTCATGGAATCGCTAGGGCATTATTAAAAGTAGATTCTCAGTATCGCCCTACATTAAAGAAGGCAGGATTCTTAACTCGTGATCCACGTATGAAAGAGCGTAAAAAATACGGTCTCAAAGCTGCTCGTCGTGCACCACAATTCTCTAAACGTTAATTTTTTTCGATTTCAAAAGCACTCATTTTTTTGGGTGCTTTTCTTTTTTGTCATAAACCCCTAACTCGTCCCATACATTATGAAAGGGAAGAAAGATAGCAAGGGGGAAAATCGATGTTGAAAATGAAAATCGTAAGCTTTATTTTAGCACTTGTTTTGCTAATTACAATCATGTTGTATGATGTGCCTATAAATGATTCATGGTCTGTATGGTCCCTTCCGTTATCAGGTAAAATCCTTATTTTAGATGCTGGACATGGTGGCCCTGATGGAGGTGCAGTCAGTAAAGATGGTATCGTTGAAAAGGATATCACCCTGAAAATCACAAAATATCTACAGGATTATTTAAATGAGGCTGGAGCATTAGTGATCATGACAAGAGAATCAGATGTTGATTTGGCAGATGAACATACAAGAGGAATCGCTAATCGAAAACTTGAGGATCTACAAAATAGAGTGAGATTAACGAATGATAGTGATGCAGACTTTTTTATTAGTATCCATTTAAATAGTATACCTTCAGAAAAATGGCATGGGGCACAAACCTTTTATTATCCAATTCGAAGTGAAAATGAACAAATGTCTAGGTTAATCCAAGAGCAATTAAGGATCAACCTAAAAAATACAGATCGTGTTGCCCTACCCCGTAACGATATTATGGTATTAAAATATGCGAATATTCCTTCCACCATGGTAGAGGTTGGATTCTTATCAAATCCTACAGAAGCAGCTTTATTAAATCAAACAGAATACCAGCAGAAAATCGCTTTCGCTATTTATCAGGGAATATTAAGATACTATTCAGGTGATGACGTTCCTGCAGAATAAAAATCACTCACTACGAGGGGAATATTTTATGCTATAATAAAGTTTGTACTATGAAAAACTGTAAAAGTAAAGCGGGGTGCCAACATGATTACAAAGGAACAAATCCTTGAGGCCTTAAAAGGCGTTGAAGATCCAGAGATCCATCGAAGTGTTGTTGAACTTGATATGGTGCGCAACATCGAAATAAATGAGGATCATGTTCGGTTAGAGATTGTATTAACCATACAAGGATGTCCATTAAAGGCAACAATTGGACAAGATGTCGAAAAAGCATTAAAGGCAATCGGTGCAAAAGAAGTGGATTTGACTTTCGGCTCAATGACTGATGAGGAAAGAACTGCTCTAGCAGAAAAATTACATGGAAATAAGAATACGGTTTCATTAAATCCGCAAAAAGGTTCACCATTATTAGCTCCTGATTCTAAGACGAAATTTATCGCAGTCACGAGTGGTAAAGGTGGAGTAGGGAAATCAACTGTTTCCGTTAATTTAGCAGTTGCTTTGGCAAGAACCGGAAAGAAAGTTGGATTAATTGATGCTGATATCTATGGCTTTAGCGTGCCTGACATGATGGGGATTGAATTTAGACCTACTGTAATTGATAACGTGATTTTGCCAGTAGAACGTTTTGGAGTTAGGGTCATGTCGATGGGATTTTTCGTTGAGGACAACACACCTGTTATTTGGCGTGGACCTATGCTTGGTAAAATGTTAAAGAACTTTTTCGAAGAAGTCCATTGGGGAGAGTTAGATTATCTTGTCTTAGACTTGCCACCAGGTACAGGTGATATGGCATTAGATGTGCATAGTACCATTCCCCAAAGTAAAGAAATTATTGTAACTACACCTCATGCTACGGCAGCATTTGTAGCAGCTAGAGCAGGCACAATGGCTTTAAAAACAAATCATGAAATTATTGGTGTAGTAGAAAACATGTCTTATTTTGAATGTGAATCAGGCAAAAGGGAATATATCTTTGGAAAAGATGGCGGAAAGAAACTTGCCGAAGAATTAAATACCGAATTGATTGCACAAATCCCAATTGGGGCACCTGACCGTGAAGACGAGGAAGAATTTGCTCCATCTGTCTATCCTCAGGGAAGTGTTACTGGAGAAATCTATCAACAATTGGCTCAAAAAATAATTGAAAAAGCGTAATATTGTATTCGCTATGTAGAGGCCTTCTACCCAAACGTTTAGTTAGAAGGCCTTTTATATTTTATTCACTTACTGGGATTGTTCTTCACCCGTTTTTCCTGTATCTTCTTTTTTCTTACCCTTCTCTTTTTCAGGTTTTAAAGCTTCCTCATTTGCTTTTTCCATCAATTTAAGCAAATCATCTTGGAACATAGGACTTTCTAAAGAATCTTTGATAACAAGCATCATTTGCCGACGATATGCATTTGATTTCATTACATCCATTATCATTTTTTCAAATTCAGGGTCTTTCATTGTTTCAATAACCATTTTCCGATAATCAGGGTCTTTCATTAAATCCTTTAAAATTTTCTCATTTTCCTTTTTAAGTGTCTTTCCTAATTCAGAGGCGAATTTGGGATCTTCATACATCTTTTTCAATTTTGCTTTATTCTCAGGGGATAAAACTTCATTTTGGATAATTTTCTGAACATCATCAGTGTTTAAGGTCATTTTCTTTTTCGTTTCTTGGTCATTAAGAGCCTCTGCAACAGCTTTTTTGCCATCCTCTGTTTGCAGAATATCCACTACCATTTGTTTTAATTCTTTATAATTGGGCATTGAGGAAGACTCAGATTTTCGAAAAGCATTACAACCGCTTAATAAGATTAAAGTTATGAGTAAAAAGGTAAAATAGGTGTAAATTTTATAATATCTATGAGTGACCAAAACCCACCCCTCCTAATCGTATCCTTACCTATAATATGCCTTAAAAGCTAAAATTTTATGAAAAAAAATATTGTAGAAAGAGGTTGGTGAAAAAAGAAATGGACAAAGAAAATGAGAAAAATTTATCACAAGTTGAAGATGATTTTCTTCTAGAAACCATGCATCAAATCGAAAAAAGAACAGGAATCGAAAGAATAATAGCAAACGATAATAAAGTGTTTTTTGATAAAGAAAAGGCTAATTTATTAGGCCAAAACCTAGGAAATATACTATATACATATAGGTTCGACGAGTTGAAGCATTCCTCAATTATGAAAAAAATAAAAGAAAATCTGAAGGATCATAGGGTTCAACTAGTGGTCTTACATGCAGAACTTAATCCTACATTCATAGTAGAAATGATGAAAGAGGTTAAAGAGCGAGGATTAGAAATGTCTGTAGTTAGCGACCAAGAATTTAAAGGAGACATTGGTTTGGTGTTAGCAAAGAAAGCCCAAAGTGATGATTCGTTTTGAAGCAAATTCTCATACTGCGTGGCTCACGAAGAAAAAAGAAGCTTATATTTTACCATTAAAAAAGACGAAAGCTAGACCTACGTGTCTAGCTTTAACCCTATTCAACTTCAGTTGAATTAATTTTTGCATTAGAAATAAGTTCAGAAACAGTTACAAACGTATAACCTTGCTTTTTTAAATTTTCAATAATGATGGGTAAAGCTTCAATAGATTGCTTTGCTGAATCACTAGCATGCATTAAAATGATATCTCCGGGATGCACTCTTTCTGTTACTCTTTTGACAATTTCGTTTACGCCCGGTTTCATCCAATCTCTTGAATCTGTATCCCATTGAACTACAGTATAGCCTAAACGATCGGCAATTCTTAAGACTCGCTTATCAAAATCTCCATTTGGTGTACGAATTAAAGTTGGTTTTTGCCCAGTAAGGTTTTCTAAAATCGATTCTGCTTTTAGAATTTGACTTTCAATCTCTTGATCAGTCAACTCACTATAATTTACATGTTTGTGGCCATGACTTCCAATCTCATAACCGCTATCAGCTATTCTTTTTACAATGTCTTGATGTTTTTCGCTCCATGGTGAGGATAAAAAGAAGGTGACTTTTCCTTTTAGTCCTTGTTGGTCTAAGATATTTAAGATAGGAACAGGAACTTCCTCACCCCAACTAATATCAAAGGTTAAAGCAACTTGTTTATTTTTTGTATTTACACTATAAAGTGCTTTTGGGTCGTCACTGTTGGTAAAGACAGTAATGCTTTCCTTTTCAGTATATACAATACCTATGGTAAAAAGGAATGCGGTAAGAACAACTAAAAATTGTTTAACCTTTTTTCCGCTTAAAACCCATATAAATTTCATTTTTTTTCACCTCCAATGATTGGTTGTTTCATATACATATATATGCATGTGAGACAAGGATATGCTTAACCTTTAAATGAAGAAAAAATGGAATAAATATGATATGATAAAAATTAGAAGGTAGAGGGAGTGTTCCAAATGTTTAAATTATTTTGGGCTGCAATAATTGAGAATAAGAAAAACATAAAATTGGCTAGTCTTATATTTTTCATGAGTTTGTTGGTTGGATATTTTTTTATTGATCAGAATAATGCTTACATACAAACTCTTATTAAACAATTGCAGAATATTGTTGGAGAAATCAAAGAAAAGGATAGTGTATTTTATATGATTTACACTATTTTTGTTAATAATATGAGACTTGCATTCTTGATGATTTCTCTAGGTATTTTATTTGGAATCTATCCAATGTTTCTCTTATTTATGAATGGTTTATTTATTGGATATATCTTAAAAAGTTTACTGGAAGCCGGTCAAACGGTTCGTTTTGCAATATTGGGGATTTTACCACATGGAATCCTGGAATTACCAGCTATTATCATTGCAGCAGCATTTGGAATGAAGTTAGGTTTTGCTTTTTTTCATGCAAGTGTTGAGGTGTTTAAAAGGCAGGAAAGAAAGTATAACTTCTTGTATCTTTGGCACACAATAAAACAAATCTTTTATATCCTAATAGGGCTAGTTGCCATTTTGTTTGTAGCAGCAATCATCGAGAGTACTTTAACAGGATACTTGTTGACAAACCTATCTAATCTTAATTAAATTTATTGTTATGAGGTGATAAAAATATGAAAATGAATGTTGCTTGGAAAGGGAATATGGCTTTTGAGGGCACTGGACAATCAGGGCACTCCGTCTTATTAGATGCTGCTCCTCAAGTAGGAGGAGAAAACAAAGGGCCAAGACCGATGGAAACCGTACTTATTGGTTTAGGTGGATGTACAGGAATGGATGTTGTTTCTATTCTTAAGAAAATGCGCCAAGATATTGAGACCTTTGATATGGAAATTGATGCTGAAAGAGCAGAAGAACATCCAAAAAGATTTACAAAAATACACATCAATTACAAATTAACAGGTCCAAACCTTGTAGAAGAGAAAGTTAGAAAAGCCGTTAAGCTTACACAAGAAACTTATTGTTCAGTATCCAAATCTTTAAATGCTCAAATTACTGCTAGCTTTGAAATAAATGGCGAGAAATACGATCTGTAGACAAAACCATAAAAAAAATACCCTATTTTTAGGGTATTTTTTTTATTCAAAAATGGAAGATTATTGATACTAGGGAAAACAGTTTAGATGGAGTGATTAAATGTGTTAGGATTTCTATTTAATGAAAGAGAATGTAGGGAATTAGAATATATGTTAAAAAAAGAACTTGATGAAATGTTATTAGATTTAAGTGATAAAAGGATTGATGGTGCATTAAGAAATGCAATAGAAGATCGTTATTATACTGTGTTTAAAATGTTAGCAAGAACCGCATCAAATAAAGAACTATCAAAATATGCAAGAAATCGCCAAACACATTAAAAAAAAATATTTTATATTGACATGAATAGAATAGATATGTTAAATTATAAATCGTCGCTTAAAATATATGACTTAAAATAAGCGATAAAAAAGAAACAAAAAAACAGTTGACAAGTTAACATAATGCATGATAAAATGTATTTTGTCGCTGTTACGACACACTAATTGAAACTTTGATTGCTCTTTGAAAACTGAACAGTGTAAAAGCCAAGCGTACCACAGAAATGTGGACCTAATCAATTTATTAGAGTTAAGGATAACTTTTTATGCCCTCGTGATGATGCTTCTGTAGCTGAATCACAGGACAAGAAACTCTAAATGCTAAAACATTAAAAGTTTCTATGGAGAGTTTGATCCTGGCTCAGGACGAACGCTGGCGGCGTGCCTAATACATGCAAGTCGAGCGAGGAATTGGAAGCTTGCTTCTAATTCCTAGCGGCGGACGGGTGAGTAACACGTGGGCAACCTGCCTGTAAGACTGGGATAACCCCGGGAAACCGGAGCTAATACCAGATAAGAGAACATCTCGCATGAGATGAACTAGAAAGGTGGCGCAAGCTACCA
>NZ_BDGM02000020.1:0-57827 GCF_001748485.2 Tepidibacillus sp. HK-1
ATAATTCTTGTAGTCCAAATAGACCTCCTTGACGTATAATAGGCATAGGGAGTCACCTCCAATCTCTTAAAATTTGTTCGTACTTATTTAATTCGAGATTTTGGGGAGGTACTCCTTTTTTTTATACATTTAAACCCTTACGGGTTAAGGCTTTTCAAATATGAAATTGATTCTTTTGCTTATTGCATTTAATTTTCCGTTATTTGATGTTATTTGTACTTTACTTATCGCAATTTACCCATTAGCTATTACATTCGTTTTCTTATCCTTTATAGATAAATGGTTTAGTGGGTACAGTTTGAAAGCCACAAAAGTGACTCAAAGCGTATATGTGCTTTGAGTCTTTTTAGTTCATAAAATATTATCTAAAAATTTAGAAATAAATTGTTCCTTTTTTGTTTTATCTGTTATATAATAACACTAACATAATGATCTATTGTAATATAACAAATATAACAGAGAGGAGATTATCAAAAATGACAAAGCTTCAAGTGATTGGAGAAATCAGTCCAGATTTTACACAAATTTTAACAGAGGAAGCACTTGATTTTGTTGAATCATTGGTGCAACAATTTTCAGCTAGAAGAGAAAAGCTTTTACGGAGAAGAGAAGAAAGACAGGAGCAGATTAACAATGGTGTAATGCCTGCATTTCTACCAGAAACAGAATCGATTCGTAATAGTGATTGGACGATTGCACTTGTACCAGATCATCTTCAAGATCGTCGGGTAGAAATTACTGGACCAGTTGATCGTAAAATGATGATCAATGCATTGAACTCAGGTGCGAATGTCTTTATGGCAGATTTTGAAGATGCCAATTCTCCCAGTTGGAATAACATGATACAAGGACAAGTGAATCTTCGAGATGCGATTAACCGTACGATCACGTATGACAGCCCAGATGGTAAACATTATCAATTAAACGAAAAAGTTGCTACGTTATTTGTTCGCCCAAGAGGATGGCACCTTGAAGAAAAACATGTATTATTCGATGGCAAACCGATCTCAGCTAGTTTATTTGATTTTGGTCTTTATTTTTTTCATAATGCCAAACAATTGATCGCTAATGGGAGTGGCCCCTATTTTTATCTACCTAAACTTGAGAGCCATTTAGAAGCACGTCTTTGGAATGATGTGTTCATTTTTTCACAACGAAAGTTGGGAATTCCGTTGGGAACGATCAAAGCAACTGTACTGATCGAAACGATTTTTGCTGCGTTTGAAATGGATGAAATCTTATATGAATTACGAGAACATTCTGCTGGTCTTAACTGTGGTAGATGGGATTATATTTTTAGCTTTATCAAGAAATTTCGCAACAAACCAGACTTTATTCTACCAGATCGTAGTGTTGTCACCATGACAGTTCCTTTTATGCGTTCCTATTCATTACTAGCTATTAAAACTAGCCACCGTCGTAATGCTCATGCCATCGGGGGAATGGCAGCCAATATTCCAGTGAAAGATAACCCTCAAATCAATGAAGATGCATTTGCGAAAGTTCGTATAGATAAAGAACGAGAGGCAAGAGATGGTCATGATGGAACATGGGTAGCCCATCCAGGATTAGTTCCAGTTGCACTAGAGGTGTTTAATCACTTCATGCCTCAACCTAATCAAATTGAAAAGAAATTAGAGGATATCCAAATCACAGCTGAAGATCTTCTTCAAGTGCCAGAAGGCCATATTACTGAACAGGGACTACGAACCAATATTAGTGTCGGTGTCCAATACCTTGAATCTTGGTTACGCGGAAAAGGGGCTGTCCCAATTTATCATTTGATGGAAGATGCTGCAACAGCAGAAATTTCCCGAGCACAGGTTTGGCAATGGCTTCACAATCCGAATGGAATCTTGCATGATGGAAGAAAAGTGAACGTAAAGTTGTTCGACCAATTCCTTGAAGAAGAATTAGAAAAAATTAAGATCATGGTTGGCCATGATCAATATGAAATAGGGAAATATCAGTTAGCAAGTGATTTGTTTAAACATTTATCACTAAGTCATGAATTTGTAGAATTTTTAACATTACCTGGTTATCATTACTTATAGAAAAGAGGATGGGAACAATGAGAAATCTGGAGGAAATCAATCAATTACAAAAAAGTTGGCAAGAAGATCCTAGATGGCAAGGAATAACAAGAACTTATACAGCGAAAGATGTGATTCGGTTAAGAGGATCAGTACAGATTGAATATACTTTAGCAAAACGAGGTGCGGAACGGTTATGGAATTTACTACATGCTAAAGATCATATTAAAGCTTTAGGAGCTTTAACGGGAAATCAGGCAGTACAACAGGTTAAAGCGGGTTTACAAGCGATTTATTTAAGTGGATGGCAAGTGGCTGCAGATGCCAACCTAAGCGGACAGATGTATCCTGACCAAAGTTTATATCCTGCGAATAGTGTACCCCATGTTGTAAAGCGAATCAATCAAGCTTTTCAAAGAGCAGATCAAATTTATCATTCGGAGGGAAAAGATGGGATTGATTGGTATGCTCCGATCGTTGCAGATGCAGAGTCAGGCTTTGGTGGCCATTTAAATGTCTTTGAATTAACAAAGGCGATGATAGAAGCAGGTGCTGCAGGTGTTCACCTTGAAGATCAATTATCATCTGAGAAGAAATGCGGTCACATGGGTGGCAAAGTCCTTGTTCCTACGCAAACGGCTATTCGTAATTTAATATCAGCGAGATTAGCTGCCGATATCATGGGGGTACCCACGGTGATTATAGCAAGGACAGATGCAAATGGAGCACAACTCATTACTAGTGACATCGATGATCAGGATCAGCATTTTATTACAGGGGAAAGAACAGAAGAAGGTTTTTACCGAATTACTGGTGGACTAGAGATGGCAATTGCTAGAGGATTAGCTTTTGCTCCTTATGCTGATTTAGTATGGGTAGAAACAGCTGAACCAAATGTTGAAGAGGCAAGGCGTTTTGCTGAGGCGATCCACGAAAAATATCCAAATAAGCTATTAGCTTATAATTGTTCCCCTTCATTTAATTGGAAAATGAAATTAGATGAAAAGACGATTGCCGAGTTCCAAGATGAGCTTGGGAAAATGGGTTATAAATTTCAATTTGTGACACTCGCAGGTTTCCACTCTTTAAATCATAGTATGTTTGAATTAGCACGAGATTATAGAGAACGAGGAATGGCTGCCTACTCAGATTTTCAACAAAAAGAATTCGAGAGCGAACGACATGGATACACCGCAACTCGTCATCAAAGGGAAGTTGGGGCAGGTTACTTTGATGAAGTAACAATGACTATTACTAGCGGAAAGGCATCAACAGCTGCTTTAAAAGGTTCAACAGAAGAAGCGCAATTTACGCTTTCAATATAACAAACCCCAGCCCCATACACCTCTACGGATATTTCCAGTAGAGGTTTTTTTGTGTTTAAAAATCTAATAGGTTCTATTTATTGTCTTATTATCATATTCATAAATTCTGTAAACATAAATCTAGCACTGCACCTCGTTACTATGAAATGAGCTGAAAGGGTTGAAATAAATGACCGAACACGATCTCTATCTTTTTCATGAAGGGAACCTATTTCACAGTTATCAGTTATTAGGAGCTCACCGAAAAGAACAAGAAGGAAGAATAAGCGTTAGATTCTCTATTTGGGCACCACATGCAAGAGCTGTAAGTGTAGTTGGGGATTTTAACCAATGGAATGGGAACGCTCATCGAATGAAGAGGGTGAAAGACACAGGTATCTGGGAATTGTTTATTCCAGAGCTAGGGGAAGGTACATTATACAAATACGAGATTAAAACGGATCAAGGGAAAACCCTTCTTAAAGCAGATCCCTATGCTTTTTATTCAGAATTACGACCCAATACTGCATCTATTATTTATGATTTGCATGGCTATATATGGCATGATCAAGATTGGCAAACTCAAATAAAAAGTGTGTACAACAATCCCCTTAATATTTATGAGGTACACTTTGGATCTTGGAAAAAAAAAAAGGATGGCAGTTTTTATACCTATCGAGAATTAGCAAATGAATTGATATCTTATGTAGTTGATATGGGCTATACCCATATTGAAATTTTACCACTGAATGAGCACCCATTTGATCGCTCATGGGGCTATCAAGGAACCGGTTATTACTCTATCACGAGTCGATTTGGTACACCTCATGATTTTATGTATTTTGTAGATCAGTGTCATCAAAAAGGAATTGGGGTGATCCTTGATTGGGTGCCAGGTCATTTTTGCAAAGATGAACATGGACTTATGAGATTTGATGGAACCCCCTTATATGAGTATGAAAATCCTAATAGAGCAGAAAAAACGGATTGGGGGACTTTAGGCTTTGACCTTGGAAAACCTGAAGTACAAAGCTTTCTGATCTCAAATGCAATATTTTTGCTGGACATCTTTCATATTGATGGACTAAGAGTTGATGCTGTAGCTAGTATGCTCTATTTGGATTTTGGTAAAAGAGATGGGGAATGGGAACCAAACCAATATGGAGGAAGAGAAAATCTGGAAGCTATAGCTTTTTTAAAAAAGCTGAATGAAGTTGTGTTTCGTTATTATCCAAATGCATTGATGATTGCTGAAGAATCGACTTCCTGGCCATTAGTGACCTCACCAACCTATCTTGGTGGATTAGGGTTTAACTTTAAATGGAATATGGGTTGGATGAATGACATGCTAAAGTATATGGAACTTGATCCTATTTATCGTAAGTACCATCATCATTTATTAACCTTCTCATTTTTTTATACCTTTTCAGAAAATTTTGTTCTTCCTTTATCACACGACGAAGTGGTACATGGGAAAAGATCTATGCTGAATAAAATATTTGGCGATTATTGGCAGAAATTTGCAGGATTAAGATTGTTTTATGGCTATATGATCGCTCATCCTGGGAAAAAGCTTCTCTTTATGGGGGGTGAACTAGGTCAGTTTGATGAGTGGAAAGATGAAACTGAAGTGGATTGGAATCTAATTGACTACGATCTACATTGTAAATTAAAGCAATATGTAAAAGATTTAAACCATTTTTACAAAGAAGAACCAATCCTTTGGCAGCTTGATCATCATCCAATGGGTTTTGAGTGGATTGATCCCCATGATACCAATCAAAGTATCATTACCTTTATGCGTAAAGATCAAGCTCAAATTGAATTGATCATTGTTTGTAATTTTACACCATCCTATTATGATCATTACCGAATTGGAGTTCCACATCTCGGTGAGTATGTTGAGGTATGGAATAGTGATCATGATAAATATGGTGGCTCTGGTAAGGGTAATTTTAAACCTATACAGGCAGTAAAAGAAAAGTGGCATAACCAACCTTATCATTTAGTGATAAAAATTCCACCACTGGCAACAGTGATGTTTAAACGAATAAATTTGGAAGGGAAAAGGGGAATGAATGATGCGAAAAAAAGAGTGTATTGCAATGCTTCTAGCCGGGGGCGAAGGAAAAAGATTAGGACTATTAACAAAAAATCTGGCCAAACCTGCCGTTTTGTTTGGAGGTAAATATCGCATCATTGATTTTGCTTTAAGTAATTGTGCAAACTCTGGAATCGATACAGTTGGTGTGCTTACCCAATATGAACCCCTCGTATTACATTCCTATATTGGAATCGGAAGTTCATGGGATCTGGATCGGAGAGATGGTGGGGTTACAGTGCTTCCACCTTATATGGAAAAGAATGGAGCTAAGTGGTATAAAGGGACAGCTAATTCTATCTATCAAAATATAGCCTATATTGATCAATTTCAATCTGAATATGTTCTCATTCTTTCCGGTGACCATATCTACAAAATGAATTACCAACATATGTTAAAGAATCATATTGAAAAAGGTGCAGATGCAACGATTGCCGTAATCGAAGTACCTTGGGACGAAGCAAGTCGATTTGGCATTATGAATACAGATAGGCAACTAAGGATTACAGAATTTGAAGAAAAACCACAAGTTCCCAAAAATAATTTAGCCTCTATGGGCATTTATATTTTCAATTGGAATGTATTGAAAGAAGCTTTATTAAAAGATGAACAGCTCCATGGTTCTACTCATGATTTTGGTAAAGATGTGATTCCAATGATGCTTAAAGAAGGTCGGAAGATGTTTGCATATCCTTATAAAGGGTATTGGCGGGATGTTGGAACCATCGAGAGTTTGTGGAAGGCTAATATGGATTTGATTAAGGATCAACCCGAACTAGATTTATACGATTACCAATGGCGAATTTATTCAGTCAATTCTTACCAACCCCCTCAATATATTGCTCCAAACGCTCAAGTCCATTGTTCCCTAATCAATGAAGGTTGTTCAATTTATGGTCAGATCGAACATTCTGTACTTTTTCATGGTGTTCAGGTGGGGAAAGGAAGTATCATCAAAGACTCAGTGATCATGCCAAATGTGATCATTGAGGGCAATGTAGTGATTCAAAAGTCAATTATTGGTGAAGGAACGATCATTAAAGCAGGCTCCAACATTGGAACGATAAACGGTGACATTACCTTAATTGAGGAACAAACGATTATTTATAATAAAATAAATGAAAAACTGGTAAGTTCCAACTATTAAGTGAAAGAAGGAGAAATAAGAATGGAAAATGTCATGGGAGTTATTAACTTAGTTGACGAAAAAGAAGGGTTAAAAGAACTTACCTTACATCGCCATTTATCTGCAGTGCCTTTTGGTGGGCGCTATCGTCTCATTGATTTTCCTTTATCTAATATGGTTAATTCGGGAATAAATGATGTAGCTATATTTACAAAGGGCAAGTATCGCGCACTCATGGACCATTTAGGAAAAGGAAAGGACTGGGATTTAGATCGAAATCGGGGTGGCTTATATCTGCTGCCACCCTTTAATCAATTATCAGATCAGTTGAAGGGAGATTTACAATATTTTTACGAACACTTAGATTACTTTTATCGTGGAAAGCAAGACTACGTCTTGCTTTCCAATGGCCATCTTATTTTTAATATGGATTATCGTTCTGCATTTGAATTTCATCAAAAAGTAGGAGCAGATATAACGATTCTGTATAAAGAAATAGAAAATGAGATCGACGAATTTAAGAATTGCAGAAGGATTCAAGTCAATGAACAGAACCGCCTACTTTCCTTTGAACCCTCTAATAAAGTATTTATGGAAGTAATAATCCTAGAAAAATCCCTTCTTTTAGACCTTATTAAATCTAACATAGAGAAAGGGCTTTACCATCTAATAATTGATGGAATTGGCCGAAATTTATCTCAATTACAGGTATATGGTTATCCTTATCAAGGATATTTAGCAAATATTGATTCAATTCAGACCTACCATCAACGTAATATGGATCTATTAAATCCACAGTTATGGAAAAGTCTGTTCTTTGAACCGCATCAAATTAGTACAAAAGTAAAAAATGAACCTCCAACCAAATACCTTAGAGAGTCTAACGTAACTAATACGATCGTCGCCAATGGTTGTGTCATTGAAGGAACAATTGAAAATAGCATTTTGTTTAGAGGTGTAAAAGTTCATAAAGGCGCTCAGATCAAAAATAGTATTATTCTACAAAAGTGTGAAATTGGCGAAAATGCTAGGTTAGAAAATGTTATTTTGGACAAAGAAGTAAGGGTAACAATGGGGCAACATTTAAAAGGAAACGTGGAATCTCCAATCGTGGTTGGAAAAAGGATGACCGTTTAAAGAAGAAAGGTTGATAAAGATGAAGGTATTATTTATCGCTTCCGAATGTGTTCCCTTTATTAAAACAGGTGGTTTGGCAGATGTAATCGGCTCCCTCCCTAAAGAACTAAGAAAACTAGGAATAGATGCAAGGGTAATCCTACCAAAATATAAGGCAATTCCTAATCATTACAGAGAAAAAATGATCCATCTTACTCATTTTAATCTTCAATTAGGATGGCGAAATCTTTATTGTGGAATTGAACATCTTGAAGAGGATGGCGTTCCTTTTTATTTTATTGATAACCAGAATTATTTTTACCGTGAGAGCATATATGGATATGGTGATTCCTTTGATGAAGCAGAACGATTTACTTTTTTTAGTCAAGCTGTTTTAGAATCTTTACCATACCTTCAATTTCAACCTGAGATTTTACATCTCAACGATTGGCAAACTGCGTTAATTCCTTTATTTTTAAAAACTCACTATGTAAACCATGATGATTACATGAAGATTCGTACGATATTTACCATCCACAATTTAAAATATCAAGGAATTTTTCAACAGGATATCTTAAAAGATTTATTGGATATTGATCCATCAGACCCTGAATTTAGCGTTGATGGAATTGAATATTACGGAAGAGTAAACTTTATGAAGGCTGGCCTTAATTATGCCAATTTGATTACTACCGTTAGTGAAACCTATGCAAAAGAAATTCAATATCCTTTTTTTGGCGAGGGGCTAGATGGACTTTTGCGAAATAGAAACCAGGATCTATATGGCATCATCAATGGAATAGATGTAGAGCGTTTCCCTCGACAACAAAGCAAACAAGAAAACAAAGTCAAATTACAAGAGATGTTACGTTTACCTACAGATCCCCATATTCCAATGATTTCACTCATTTCTAGACTTGTCTCTCAAAAAGGGATAGACCTAGTCGTCCATGTTTTGGATGAAATACTTCAACAGAATCTCCAGTTTGTCGTATTAGGCACAGGGGAGCAGAAATACGAGCAAATCTTTCTCGAAGCTTCCAACCGTTACCCTAAAAAACTTTCTGTCCATATTACCTTTGATGAACCCTTTTCTCATATGATTTATGCCGCATCCGATTTATTTTTAATGCCTTCATTATTCGAACCTTGTGGCTTAAGCCAACTCATTGCTCTTCATTATGGTGCGATACCCATTGTAAGGGAAACTGGTGGACTTAAAGATACTGTTCAATCCTTTAATGAATATAATGGGGAGGGAAACGGTTTTAGCTTTACCCATTATAATGCTCACGATATGCTTTATACCATTAAACGAGCTCTTTCTATTTATCATCAACCACCACTTTGGAATAAGATTAAAGAGAACATAAAGGCTTCTGATTTCACTTGGAAGAAGTCGGCAGAAGAATATGTAAGTTTATATCAACTTGTGCTTCAGAGATAGGGGTTGAAAAAATGTTTACAAATAAAGAGGTCTTTAAGCATGCATTTCTGGAAAGATTAGAAAACATGCATGGCAAAACCTTAGAAGATGCAACTGATTCGGATAAATATAAAACATTAGGTAGTATGGTTCGAGAATATATTAGTAAAAACTTGATCGCAACAAATACACAATATAGGGAAAAATGTGATAAACAAGTTTACTATTTTTCTATGGAATTCTTAATCGGGAAACTTCTAAAGAGCAATTTAATACATTTAGGAATTCGTGAAGTTTGTAAACAAGGACTTGAGGAATTAGACATTGACCTAGAAACTTTAGAAAAAGAAGAACCTGAGCCAGGATTAGGAAATGGAGGACTAGGAAGACTAGCCGCTGATTTCTTAGACTCCTTAGCATCACTACAATTACCTGGTCATGGTTGTGGAATCCGTTATCAATATGGCCTATTTGAACAAAAAATCGTAGATGGGTATCAAGTAGAATTACCTGATTTTTGGTTACGGGAAGGAAATGTTTGGGAAATACGCAAGTTTGACAGAGCAGTAGAAGTCCGGTTTGGAGGAAAGGTTTGGGCTGAAGAAAAAGACGGAAGACTTATTTTTCACCATCAACAATATGAACCTGTCCTAGCAGTTCCATATGACATTCCTATTGTTGGCTATAATAATAATACAGTGAACACATTACGATTATGGAGTGCTGAATCAGCAATTAAAGATTTTGATTTTCACTTACTCAATCACAAAGACTATCATAAAATGATTGATTACAAGCGATCAACAGAAGCGATCTCTGAATACCTTTATCCTGATGATACCTTTGTTGAAGGGAAAATTCTTCGTTTAAAACAACAATATTTTATGGTCTCCGCTGGAATACAAAGTATTATTCGTAGATTTAAAAATAAGCATCATCATTTAGTAGATCTACCCAATAAGATTGCCATCCATATTAATGACACGCATCCAGTTCTTGCCATTCCAGAATTGATGAGAATTCTGATGGATGGTGAAGGACTAGGTTGGGATGAAGCATGGCATATCACCACAAATACGATCTCTTATACCAATCATACAACCCTTTCTGAAGCATTAGAAAAATGGCCGATTGAGCTTTTTAAAACTTTGTTACCAAGAATCTATATGATTATTGAAGAAATCAACCAGCGCTATTGTCATGAGCTATGGAACAAGTATCCCGAAGATTGGGAAAGAATTCATCAAATGGCGATCCTTGCTGACGGTTTTGTAAAGATGGGCCATCTCGCAATTGTAGGCAGCTATAGCGTAAATGGGGTTTCGAAGGTTCATACAGAGATATTAAAAAAACAAGTAATGGACAAATTTTATCATCATACACCTTACAAATTTAATAATAAGACAAACGGGATTTCCCATCGTCGATGGCTACTAATCGCTAATCCCTTCTTAGCAGAATCCATTACGAAACGAATAGGACGTAGTTGGATTGAACATCCTACTGATTTAATTTATCTTCTTCGTTTCGTATTAGATGAGTCTTTTCAAGAACAAGTTTTTTCTATCAAACAAAGGAACAAACAACACCTAGCCAATTGGATTAAAGAAAAATCTGGATTAGTTGTCGATCCTACCTCTATCTTTGATGTGCAGATCAAACGAATGCATGCGTATAAACGCCAACTCCTTAATATCTTTCATGTCATTGACCTATACAATCGCTTACAAGAAAATCCTAACCTTTCTATACACCCTAGGACATTTATCTTTGGAGGAAAAGCAGCTCCAAGCTATCATTTAGCTAAAAACGTAATTAAATTGATCAATAGTGTGGCAGATGTGGTGAATCAAGATCGAAGGGTGAACGATAAAATCAAGGTGGTTTTTCTTGAAAACTATGGTGTATCTTTAGCAGAAAAAGTGATTCCTGCTGCAGATATCAGTGAACAAATTTCAACAGCGAGTAAAGAAGCTTCAGGAACAGGGAATATGAAGTTTATGATGAATGGGGCCATTACTCTTGGCACCTATGACGGAGCCAACATAGAGATGAAGGAAGAAGTAGGTGATGAGAATATTTTTATGTTTGGGTTGAAGCCAAATGATGTCTTACGTCATTATCAATTTAGAGACTATCAGGCCCGTGATTTATATAATCAGGATCAGCGGATTCGTACCATTTTTGAGCAAATGATCAATGGATTTTTTGCAAAAGGAGATGTAGACTTTAAACCCATTTATTACAGCCTACTTGATCATGATGAATTTTTTGTCTTAAAAGATTTTTCTTCCTATGCCGAAATACAAAAAAAGATAGATCAGGCATATAAAAGTAGAAGCAGTTGGATGAAAAAAAGTATCATCAATATCGCTCACTCAGGTAAATTCGCATCTGATCGAACCATTTCTGAATACTCCTCAGGAATTTGGGGAATCCATCGGGTCATGATTCGACCATAGCTAGATAGGAAGACTGGGGGTGAAACCTTGGCAGAAGAATGGATCTATCATCATTCTTATCATCCATCTTATCGGAAACCATTTGGTGCTGTAGCTTGTAACAAAGAAATTATTTTGCATTTGAGGATCAATAGTTCTGTAAAACCTGATGAAGTAATCCTTTACGTTTGGCAAGAATCAGAAAAAAAAATGAAGGTACAATTGATGAACCTTATTCAGACGAATGCAAATAATCGATGGTATCAAGGAAAAATAAAAACACCTGAACAACCTGGACTTCTTTGGTACCATTTTCGCGTTTTAGTAGAAGGGAAAACTTTTTATTATGGAAATAATAAAAACCATTACGGGGGAATCGGGGAAATCACTCAGGAGATTCCGCCAGCGTATCAGATCACGGTCTATTCCCAAAAGTTTGTTCCACCACAATGGTTTAAAGAAGCGATCATCTACCAAATATTTGTCGATCGTTTTTGTAATGGCCATCCAGAAGGGAAAATTCTAAACCCTAAAAAGAATAGCTTAATTCATTCTCATTGGGAAAATACCCCGATCTATATCAAGGATGAAAAAGGGAAAGTAGTGAGGTGGGATTTTTTTGGCGGAAACTTGTTAGGGGTTAAGAAAAAACTACCTTACTTAAATCAATTAGGTATCAATGTTATCTATTTCAATCCAATTTTTGAATCCCCAAGTAACCACAAATACGATACTGGAGATTACCATAAGATCGATCCAATGTATGGAGATTTAGAAGACTTTCAGCAACTATGTGAAGAAGCTAAACAAATGGGCATCTCAATCATTTTAGATGGGGTATTTAGTCATACAGGAAGTGACAGCCTCTATTTTAATAAAAAAGGGAATTATCCTTCTTTGGGAGCCTATCAATCCAAAGATTCTCCCTACTACTCATGGTATCGTTTTAAAGAGTATCCTCATTCTTATGAAAGCTGGTGGGGTATTGAAGTTCTTCCCAATGTGAATGAATTAGACCCTTCCTATTTAAATTTCATCATTGATGATCAAAATAGTGTTTTAAAATACTGGCAACGTATGGGAATAAAAGGGTGGCGTTTAGATGTTGCCGATGAACTTCCAGATGAATTTATTCAACATTTTTATCAAACAATGAAAGAAATTGACCCTGACTCTGTGTTAATTGGCGAAGTGTGGGAAGATGCAGCAAATAAAATTAGTTATGAAAAAAGACGTCAATACCTTTATGGAGAGGAATTAGATTCTGTTACCAATTATCCTCTAAGAAACATCATGATTCAATTTATATTAGGCTTAAAAGATTCACAACAGACGAAACAAGCTTTAATGAGCTTATATGAAAACTATCCCATACACCATTTCTATAGTTTAATGAATATCATTGGCAGTCATGATACCCCACGAATCCTCACTCTGCTGCAAGATCACTTACCAGCAAATCTTTCTATTTCTGAAAAAAAAGAATTAGCGATTAAACGATTAAAGCTTATCTCCTTATGGCAAATAACCTTTCCTGGTGTGCCAACTATTCTATATGGAGACGAGGTAGGCTTAGAGGGAAGAGAAGAGCCAATAAATCGAGCCACCTACCCGTGGGGAAAAGAAAACGTTGGACTACTTAGATGGTATCAAACTATTACCCAATATCGTCATCAATATGACGTATTTAAGACAGGTCAATGGACACCGATCTACCAAAATCCTGACGTATTCGGTTATCTTCGATTCTTTGAAAATGGTAAAGATGTATTTGGTGAGGGGAAGGGGAATGGGCATCAGTTAGCGATAGTTATCTTTAACCAAAACCTTTTCGAAATCAGAGATATCAAAATCAATTTGGCTTCTTTCGTTGATCCTTCTACTTGTTCTGAGCAAAACTCTTGGTTGGCCTGTTCTCTCTATGACCTATTGCAAGGGCAAGAGATTAAGATTGATGATGGCATCATACATCTCTCTTTACAACCATTAAAGGGTAAAGTACTCATTCAAAGTAAATAATATTAAGAAATAACATTGAATGAATGAGGGATGAGTATGCCAGAACTACCAGAAATGGAAACCTATAAAAGATTGCTTACAGAAAAAATCATCGGAAAACCAATTACCAATGTCGAAGTGAATCGGGCCAAATCCATTAATATACCCGTTGTGAAGTTTATCGAAGAGGTAAAAGGGAAACAGGTGATTAGAATTGAACGGAGTGCTAAACATCTCCTATTCCATTTAAACGATAACAAAGTTCTTCTATTACACCTTATGTTAGGAGGATGGATGTTTTATGGAACAGAAGCAGAAAAACCGAAAAGAACTATTCAGGTACGTCTTTCCTTTGGAGATCATCATCTTTATTTTATTGGCCTAAGATTAGGGTATTTACACCTATTAAATTTTGAGGAGGCTAATCAAGTCTTACAAAAATTAGGACCTGAACCTTTAGCCTCTGATTTTACAGAGGCTAAGTTTCTTCAACATATTGAAAAAAAGAGAGGTATCTTAAAAACTTCATTAGTGGATCAACACTTTATCTCTGGTATCGGAAATTGCTATTCTGATGAAATTTGCTTTTCAGCAGAAATCAAGCCTATGAGACAGATACAAGACCTTTCAATAGAAGAAAGATCAAAGCTATTCAAAGGAATACGTGAAGTATTACAAGAAGCGATCGCTTATGGAGGGTATATGGAAAATCCCCTTTACGTTGGCGATCAAATCACAGGACAATTTGATCCAAGATGTAAAGTATACGATCGGGAAGAAGAGCCGTGTGTTCGCTGTGGGAATCCAATCCTTAGAGAAGAAGTCTCTTCAAGAAAAACATTCTTTTGTAACGTTTGCCAGCACTAATTTAACACACAAAGGTTATATTTGGTCAAAAAAAAGTCTCTCTGTTGTAAGAGAGACTTTCGCTTCTGATATTTTCTATATTCTATAAGAATTATAGCTTAATAACGTTAGCAGCTTGAGGACCACGGTTACCTTCAACGATATCAAATGTAACTTTTTGTCCTTCTTCTAATGTTTTGAAACCGTCACCTTGAATTGCTGAGAAGTGAACGAATACATCGTCTCCGCCATCAACTTCGATGAATCCAAAACCTTTTTCTGAATTAAACCATTTTACTTTACCTTGCATTGTGAAACCTCCTAAGTCTTCCTTATACACATTGTATAAAATTAATTTAACCACGTTCTCAAAAAATATTTTGGAAAAACAAAAAATCGTAATTCATAAAAGCGTAGGAATCGTAAAAAAATTCGCTCCGCTTCTAATGAAGTTACGATTTATTACTCAATCCTAAACTATTCTTTTAAGTTCAATGGTCAATTTAAATTATATACTAAAAAGTTCCTGTTGTAAAATATTTTTAGAAAAATTTTTTTATGATTCTATAAATAATTAAACACTGGATTTCAATCAGAAAAAAGGGTAAACTTTCCAATAGTGAAAGGAGTTTTTTTACGATGCAGAAAGTGAACTTAATAGCTACCTCCACCTTTGGACTTGAAGCTGTTGTAGCAGACGAAGTCAAAAAGTTAGGATATGAAGTCAAAGTAGATAATGGCAAGGTTGAATTTACCACCGATTTATCAGCAATAGCTAAGACTAATCTTTGGTTGCGTACCTCCGATCGTATCCGATTAAAGATCGGTGAATTTAAAGTAACGACATTTGAAGAATTGTTTGAGAAAACAAAGTCTCTTCCTTGGGCGGATTGGATTCCGAAAAACGGACAATTTCCTGTTGAAGGAAAATCTGTAAAATCCAAACTCTTTAGTGTGCCAGATGTACAAGCCATCACTAAAAAAGCAATCGTTGAAAGCCTGAAAAAAACATATAAAGTGGAGTGGTTTGAGGAAAATGGGCCTATATTTAAGGTGGAAGTTGCCTTATTAAAGGATATTGCAACCCTAACGATCGATACGTCTGGTCCTGGATTGCATAAAAGAGGATATCGAGATTGGATTGGAGCAGCACCATTGAAAGAAACCATGGCTGCCGCATTGATCCAAATTACAAAATGGAATCCTGATTTACCCTTAATTGACCCCTTTTGCGGGTCAGGTACCATTCCTATTGAAGCAGCTTTAATTGGTCAGAATATTGCCCCAGGTATGAATCGTGAATTTGTTTCAGAAAGCTGGCCTATTATTCCCCGAGGCATCTGGCGGCAAGCTAGGGCAGAAACCCATGATTTGGCACAATATGATCGCCCTTTAGAGATTCTCGGTAGCGATATAGATGGGAAAATTTTGAAAGTGGCTAAAAGAAATGCATATGAAGCAGGAGTAGATGAACAGATTCATTTTCAGCGCATGGATGTAAGACAAATAATGAGTGAGCAAAAATATGGAGCCATTATCTGCAATCCTCCTTATGGGGAGCGTTTAAGTGATCGGCGAGAAGTTGAGCAATTATACATAGACATGGGGAGAGTTTTTACTAAACTGGATACATGGTCCTATTATATCTTGACTTCCTATGAAAAGTTTGAAATGTTGTTTGGAAAGCCCGCAACGAAAAAAAGAAAACTATACAATGGGAATTTAAAAGTTGACTATTATCAGTACTTTGGCCCACGTCCACGAAAGAAAAAAGATTCTGATGGGGAATCAAACCACGTATAATCGTGATTATTGTATAATGTAAGAGTACATAAGAGTGATAAAAGTTACAAGTAGAAAGGATGATGATTTATGGCAAAAGATAATTCATTTGACATTGTTTCCGAGGTCAATATGCAAGAGGTAGATAATGCAATCAATCAAACAGTGAAAGAAATCATTCAACGTTACGATTTCAAAAATAGCAAATCTGAAGTAAGCTTTCAAGGGGAAGAAATCAAAGTGGTCTCAGATGATGAATATAAGTTAAAAAGTGTAATCGATGTTCTTCAAACCAAGTTAATCAATCGCAAAGTATCGATTAAAAACTTAGACTATGGTAAGATAGAGCAGGCATCTGGTGGAACGGTTCGCCAAATGATCAAAATAAAACAAGGTATAGAAACCGATGTTGCAAAAAAAATCATAAAAGATATCAAAGACTCTAAGATCAAAGTCCAAGCGCAGATCATGGGTGAACAAATTCGCGTATCTGGCAAAAGTAGAGATGATTTACAATCTGTCATACAACTATTAAAAGGAAATGACTATGGCTTAGAGCTACAATTTACAAACTACAGATAGCCTAAGTATAACCTACCTGCAAAACGGTAGGTTTTTTCTTCAAAAAAGAGAAAAACTAAGAATGAATGAAATCCATTTGTAGAGGAGATTAGTATGCTAGATATCTGCCTATTAGGCAATGGAGGAACCATGCCGATTCCAAACCGATGGTTAACCTCTATGATTGCCTCCTATCTAGGAAAATTGATACTTATTGATTGTGGTGAAGGAACACAAATTCCTTTAAAAAGGTTAGGATGGGGACTGAAAGCAATTGAAGCCATATGTTTTACTCATTACCATGCAGACCACGTAGTAGGTTTGCCAGGACTACTTCTGACTATTGGAAATTCTGGCAGAACAGAACCACTTACATTGATAGGACCAACAGGGTTGAATGAAGTAATTAGGGGTCTAACCGTGATCGCCCCGAATCTTCCTTATGAACTTCATCTGATTGAACTTCCGCTAGATAAAATACAGACAGTAAAAATCAATCATCTAATCATTCATGCACTTCCAGTTGAGCATACCATCCCATGCCTAGCATACACCTTAGAGGTAAAGCGTGGGAGAAAATTTAATCCGGAAAAGGCCAAAAAAAATGATGTTCCTCTTGAATTCTGGAAAAAACTACAGAAGGAAGAGGAGGTCTATTTTGAGGGGAAACATTTTACACCAGATATGGTACTAGATGAACCAAGAAAAGGTTTAAAAGTCGCTTATTGTACAGATACAAGGCCAACTGATGACCTAATAGAATTTGTTCGTGATGCAGACTTGTTGATCGCTGAAGGAATGTATGGATCGGATGCATATTTTCATAAAGCAGAAGAACATAAACATATGCTTTTTTCTGAAGCCGCCACATTGGCTAAGAATGGACAAGTGAAAGAACTTTGGTTAACCCATTTTAGCCCATCCTTGACAAATCCTGAAGATTTTTTAGAGGATACTCAAACGATTTTCCCTAATACAAAGTTGGGTGAAGACCTTTTAACCAAAAGTTTATTTTTCACTTCATAAAGGAATTAAAAAATGAAGTTGCTTTAGAAAAGCAACAGTAGGAGACGAGAGCTAAAAATGCCGATTGTGATAGATCGTATAAAAAACGAAAGAATACCCTCTATTCTCTATCCTTTTGCGTTTGAAGAAGAGTTATGCCAAAAAGTCGGGGATGGACATGAACCAATAATCCATATTTGGCAACATTCCAAAGCATTTGTAATGGGATTACGAGATAGTCGATTACCTCATGCAGGTAAAGCAAAATTATGGCTTCATGATCAAGGGTATGAAGTGATGGTTCGCCACTCAGGTGGTGCAGCTGTGCCTTTAGACAATGGTGTTATAAACATATCGTTGATCCAGCCAATCAAAGGCCAAATATACCGTTTTCAGCAAGATTTTGAAATCATCTTTCAACTGATTAAGGATACCCTTCAATCCTACCCTGTAAGAATTGAAAAGGGTGAGATAAAAGGTTCCTACTGTCCAGGAGACTACGACTTAAGTATCAATCATAGAAAGTTCTGTGGAATTGCTCAACGACGCCAATTGAAGGCTTTTATTGTCCATGCCTTCATCAATGTTTTAGGAATTGGGGCGGAAAAGGCTAAACTCGTTCAACAATTTTATGAGATCGCTTCAGGAGGGAGAATCGAGGAATTCAATGTACCCTCGATTCAGCCAGAAAAAATAACTACTTTAAAAGAGTTAACCAATGTTTCATCCATAGAAGAGTTTCTTTTTCACTTGAAAATCGCACTAAAGAATAAATATGGTGATAAACTTATCTATGAAAACGCCCAATCCTTTGATACTTTACATGAAAATGAAATCAATAAAATGATGGTTGAATTTAAAACAAAATACGATATTACACAATAGAACCAAAAAAGAAACGTAACGCATCTGGGATTTCTCTTTGCCAAAATCCCCAAATATGGGTTCCAGGTCTTTCAATATAATGAATGTTAGCTTTTTTTTCCTCAAGAAGCTTTTTTGTCTTTCGATTGATTTCCAAAAAGTTAAAGGTTCCAGCATCAGTTTGCACAGCCGTTTCATCGAGTCCAGCCACCATATACATCGTAAGCCATGATAGATCTTGTTCCGCCTGAATACGGATAATACTTGGTTCAAAAAAGGCCCCTGACAATGAAAGGATGTTGCGAAATCGATTTGGGTGGTCTAAAGCAAGTTGGAGTGAAACCGTTACACCTAAAGAATCGCCAGCCAAAGTTCTTTGATCTGCCTCTTGTCTAATGGGAAAACGATTTTCTACAAAAGGAACAAACTCCTCCACAAAAAAACGAGTATAATTTGGAAAACGTGAGCCTTCAGGATGATATTCTGAAGTTCTTACGTTTTTTTTCATTTCTACTCCAATAATAATCATCGGTTCAATATTTTCATCTAATATCAGGCGAGTAGCTTGAGTCGCAATCCGTCCGAAGTTGAAAAATTGTTCACCATCCTGACAATAAAAGACAGGGTAAGACAATAGCTCATTATAACCAGGTGGAAGATAAATGATCCCCATTCTACTCTCTTCTAAATACTTTGATTCCACTTCTTCCTTAATGATTGTTCGTTTGTAATATTGTTGATCGTTCATTGATGATCTCTCCTTTAATATGAGTTTGTCTGTTTATGAAAAAATAATTACATCAAGAATCATGATAAAAATTCGTCAAATGGGAAGATTTTAAATGATAGAGATTTATTTTTTAAAAAAGAGGTGAGCTTCATGAGAAGAATTATATCAGGTCAAATTGAAGGAATTGAACCCTTTTCAATCCTTGATGTCTCTGGAAATGTGGTTAATGAAGAAGCCATGCCAAAGCTAAGTGATGAACAATTAAGAGATTTAATGAAAAAAATGGTATTTACCCGTATTTGGGATCAACGTGCAATCAGTTTAAATAGGCAAGGAAGACTTGGTTTTTATGCGCCTGTTGCTGGTCAAGAAGCAAGCATGGTCGGATGCGAATCCGCTATAGACAAAGAAGATTTTATTTTACCAACCTATCGAGATATCCCACAAATGATTATGCATGGATTGCCACTATACCAAGCTATTCTTTGGTCTCGTGGCCATCAACATGGTGGAGAAATCCCCGAAAACGTTCAAGCTTTTGTCCCACAAATAATTATTGGTGCACAGTACGTTCAGATGGCAGGTGTTGCCATGGGTATTAAAAAGAGAAAGAAAAAAAAAGTAGCAATGACGTTTATTGGAGATGGCGGTACATCTCAAGGAGATTTTTACGAGGGAATGAACTTTGCTGGAGCTTTCAATTTACCAGCCATCTTTATTATTCAAAACAACCACTATGCCATCTCTGTACCTAGGGAAAAACAAACTGCTGCAGCAACTTTAGCTCAAAAAGCAGTTGCGGTTGGAATCCCTGCTACTCAAGTGGATGGGATGGATGTTTTAGCCGTATATAAAATAGTATCAGAGGCAGCAAACGATGCTAAAAATGATGAGGGCCCAGCACTTATTGAGGTTTCAACCTATCGTTTTGGTCCTCACACCATGTCTGGAGACGATCCAACAAGGTATCGTTCTAAAGAAGAAGAAAAAGAATGGGAAGAAAAAGACCCACTCATCCGATATAGACGTTTCCTTAAAAACAAAGGAATCTGGACAGAGGAAGAGGAAGACAAATTGATTGAAGAAACAAAAGAAGAAATTAACCAAGCATTAAAAAAAGCAGATGCTTATGAAAAAATGACCATTTCTGGTTTATTAGATAGCATGTTTGAAGTAACTCCACCTTACTTAGAAGAACAAAAAGCTTTATTTGCTAGGGAGGGAAAATAAAATGCCACAAATGACAATGATTCAAGCGATAACTGATGCAATGCGTGTTGAATTAGCAAGAGATACCAACGTCTTATTATTTGGGGAAGATGTAGGAAAATACGGAGGTGTTTTCCGGGCAACAGCTGGATTGCAAGATGAATTTGGAGAAGACCGTGTCTTTGACACCCCCTTAGCAGAATCAGGAATTGCAGGGTTAGCAATCGGTTTAGGATTAATGGGATATCGCCCAATTGCCGAAATTCAGTTTATTGGTTTTATTTTTGAAGCGATGGACTCCATTTGTGCGCAAGCTCCACGCATTCGATACCGTACCAATGGTAGATTCCATAGCCCCATAACCTTCAGAGCTCCTTTTGGTGGTGGAGTAAAAACACCAGAATTACATGCAGACAGTTTAGAGGGGTATTTAATGCAAACTCCTGGATTGAAGGTAGTTATTCCATCCAACCCCTATGATGCTAAAGGCTTATTGATTTCAGCCATTCGTGATAATGATCCTGTCTTTTTTATGGAGCATATGAAACTATATCGTTCTTTCCGTCAAGAAGTGCCTGAAGGCGAATATACCGTTCCAATTGGCAAGGCCAATATCGTTCGTGAGGGTACAGATGTAACGATTATTACATATGGAGCGATGGTTCACACCTCATTAAAAGCGGCAGAGGAAATTGAGAAGAAACGTGGAGTAAAGGTTGAGGTAATAGATCTTCGTACCATCAATCCAATCGATACAGAGACCGTTTTAAAATCGGTAGAAAAAACAAATCGCGCAATTGTTGTACAGGAAGCCCAAAGAACATCAGGAGCAGCAGCAGAAATCATTGCTCAAATTACTGAAAAAGGGATTCTGTATTTAGAAGCTCCAGTTCTTCGTGTGACTTCACCTGATACCGTATATCCGTTTGGCATGATTGAAGATGAATGGTTGCCAGACCCAACACGGGTCATCGAAGGTATTGAACAAGTACTTGATTTTTAATTGGAAAGAAAAAAGGAGGTTAAAAAAGAATGGGTGTATTTGAATTTAAGCTCCCCGATATCGGTGAAGGTATCCATGAGGGGGAGATCATGAAATGGCATGTAAAGCCAGGAGATATCGTAGAAGAAGATCAAGTCATATTGGAAGTACAAAATGATAAAGCTGTTGTTGAAATTCCTTCACCTGTCAAAGGAAAAGTATTAGAGCTAAAGATGGAAGAAGGCGCAGTAGCAGTAGTAGGCGATGTCTTAATCACTTTTAAAGTAGAAGGTCAAGGAAACGTTGCAGAAACAGCAGACAAAAAAGCTGTAGATCAAGAAGTCATTGATAATGATGTTAAGAAAGAAATAGCCGATGAACCACGAGTCCCTAAAAAGGAAAAAATGGAACAAGACACTCCTATACCTAATGCTGTTTCACCATCAGTTGATGATCGCAAAGTATTAGCTACACCAAGTGTCCGTAAACTTGCTAGGGAAAAAGGGATTTCCATTGCTCAAGTTCCTGGCACAGGGCGTAATGGGCAAGTAACAAGCGAAGATATTTTGAATTTTATAGCTGGTAAAACAGCAGTACAAACCACTGAACAATTTGTTGCAAAAGCAGCTGAACCAACAAAAACGCCAACAGCTGTTTCTCAAGCGGTACAAGTTGAGGGTTTAGAAGAAAGAGTGCCATTAAAAGGTATTCGTAAAGTCATCGCAAATGCTATGGTGAAGTCGGTATATACCGCACCACATGTCACCGTAATGGATGAAGTAGATGTAACAGAATTAGTTGCATTTAGAGAGAAAATCAAACCATTGGCGGAGAAAAAAGGAGTTAAGGTCACTTATTTGCCATTCATTGTAAAGGCTTTAGTTGCCGCAGTTCGCCAATACCCAATTTTGAGGGCATCTGTTGATGATGAGAAAGAAGAGATTGTATATAAAAACTATTACCATATAGGGATTGCAACTGATACGGAGAACGGTTTAATCGTACCTGTAGTAAAAGATGCCGATCGTAAGAGTATTTTTACCATTGCTGCTGAAATTAAGGATTTAGCAACAAGAGGAAGAGAAGGAAGATTGGCAGCAAATGAAATGAAAGGTAGTTCTATTAGCATAACAAACATTGGATCTGCTGGTGGAATGTTCTTTACTCCAGTTATCAACTATCCGGAAGTTGCAATCTTAGGAACGGGGCGCATTTCAAAGAAACCAGTAGTCAAACATGGTGAAGTGATGCCTGCAGATGTGATGGCATTATCTTTAAGCTTTGATCATCGAATTATTGATGGGGCAACGGCACAATATGCCCTAAACTATGTCAAAGATCTGTTAGAAGATCCACAGTTATTAGTGATGGAGGTGTAAAACTTGGTTGTTGGTGAATTTACACAAGATGTTGATGTAGTTGTCATTGGCGCTGGGCCTGGTGGATATGTTGCTGCAATACGAGCTGCTCAATTGGGAAAAAAAGTTGTCGTTGTAGAAAAGGATGAAGTAGGTGGCGTTTGCTTAAATAGAGGATGTATTCCATCAAAGGCTTTAATTTCTGCGGCTCATCATTACGAAATAATGACTCATGCCTCAAATATAGGTATTCAGGCTGAAGGAATAAGTATAGACTATGGGAAAGTTCAGGAATGGAAAGAAGGCGTTGTTAAAAAGCTGACTGATGGGGTAAGCTCTTTATTTAAAGGGAACAAAGTTGAAAGGGTTAAAGGTGAAGCGATTTTTGTTAATGAAAAAGAAATCCGTGTCGTCAGTGGCTATGAAGGTAGTAGGTATCGTTTTAATCATTGTATCATCGCTACCGGTTCAAGACCAATTGAATTAAAACCGTTTCCTTATGGTGGCAGAATTATCTCCTCAACTGAAGCACTTTCCCTAAAAGAGATACCAAAAACTATGATGGTGATCGGTGGCGGTTATATAGGGATTGAGTTAGGGCAAACTTATGCAAAATTAGGAACCAAGGTCACAGTCATCGAGGGATTAGATTCAATTTTACCCGGATTTGAAGCCGAAATGTCTCGACTTGTTACTCGCAACCTTAAAAAGCTTGGAGTTGAGGTCTATACCAATGCGATGGCAAAAGAGGCAAAGCAGACAGATCATGACATCACGGTCACATTTACGACGAGAAACAATGAAGAAAAACAAATCACTGCAGATTATGTGTTAGTAACTGTCGGCCGTCGTCCAAATACAGATGAGATTGGACTTGATGCGATCAATATGAAAATGACCGATAAGGGTCTAATTGAAATCGACCATCAATGCAAAACAAGCGTACCAAATGTGTACGCGATTGGAGACATTGTACCTGGATCAGCACTGGCACATAAAGCTTCTTACGAAGGGAAAGTTGCAGCTGAAACTATTGCAGGTCACCCAAGTGCCATTGATTATAAAGCCATTCCTGCCGTCGTTTTCTCTGATCCAGAAATTGCAAGTGTAGGCCTAAATGAAACAGAAGCAAAAGAGCAAGGATTAAAAGTGATCACTGGCAAATTCCCATATGCTGCAAATGGTAGATCTTTATCAATGAATGCCGGAGATGCAGGTTTTGTAAAATTGGTTGCCAATCAGGAAACTGGTTTGTTGTTAGGAGGACAAGTCGTTGGACCAGAGGCATCAAATCTGATTGCTGAGATCGGACTAGCCATTGAGATGGGAGCAACTTTGGAGGATATTGCCTTAACAATTCATGCTCACCCAACCTTAGGAGAAATGGTGATGGAAGCAGCAGAAGGCGCTTTAGGACAAGCGATACATCAAATCAACAGACAAATAAAATAATTTTATCTAAAATCATAAAGTGAGTGATGGTTTTATGATGGTTTTAAAAGTTCATAATAACCAAGCAAATAGGGACTATATCGTGATCTAATTCATGTTATAGAGGTACCGTCATCATTCGGAAATTTTGTATGTTAAGCGAATTTCAACCTAAAAAAGTCGATTTCCTTACTTTAAGGAACCGACTTTTTTAGGTTGCTTGTTCAAATAGAGATCGTCACAAACATTATGTACACTTCGGTACGAAGTAAACACCCCAAGGTTTATGCTTTCTATCACTTTTAAATTCCGTTTCAAGAGCTTTTTTATACTTTTTATATTCTTCTGAGGATACTATTTTACCTTTACTCGTTTCAGTTAAAACCAAGCTTGAGTTAGGACCCGATACTAAAAGCGAACCATATTTTTCTTTAGATTACCTTTTATATTATCAATTACCGTAATAGAATATTTAGTATATGGGTCACTAAGATGATGTACTAAATGTGAAAGAAAAATTAGAAATTGAAATCAATGCGGCAACCGATTGCCATCGTAAAATTAGCCAATATCTCTAAACGTCGTATAGAAAGATTAGTTAATCCACAGCTAAATGATCATTGACCCCCTTTCTTAAGTCCTGAACCAGGCTTACAATCTGGGGCCATGATTATGCAGTATGTGGCAGCCTTCAGCCAACCAAGAAGACCATGTAAGTATGGGAACTATTAGCGCACGACACGCCTCTCTGATCATTACCAATACGAGACGGGTTCTAGCAATTGAGGCAATTTGTGCTTTGCAAGCTGTAGAAGTAAGAGGAGAGAACCATCTAGCCACGAGTCAATATCATCTATATTTCTCTAGACGGATGTATTAGATCAAGCCTATGCACCTTACTGTCCTGTTACAAGTCGAATTGGAGCACATGTCATCCTAAACTTAATAAAAGGAAAACGAATCTCCGACAATTTAGGTTTTTAAAAAACAAAAATTGCGATATAATAATAAGCTATAAAGTGGAAAAGATAGGATTGTTGAGGAGTGACGATTTGATGCGAATTTTATCGGGAATTCAACCATCAGGTAAACTTCATTTAGGAAATTATTTTGGCATGATGAAACGAATGGTTGACTATCAGGAAAACAATGAATTATATGCTTTTATTGTAAATTATCATGCGTTAACTTCCGTCTTTGATGCTAAGAAGTTACAAGAGGGAACTTTTAATGCCGCTTGTGATTTTTTAGCTTTAGGAATGGATCCAGAAAAGTCAACTTTTTGGGTACAGTCCGATGTACCAGAAGTCACGGAGCTTACATGGTTGTTATCAAATGTAACAAGTATGGGACTTTTAGAAAGAGCACATGCTTATAAAGATAAAGTAGCAAAAGGAATTCCAGCCACACATGGATTGTTTTCTTACCCTGTCTTAATGGCAGCAGATATTCTAGCTTATGGAGGAAAAAGGGTTCCTGTTGGAAAAGACCAGAAACAACATATTGAGATTGCTAGAGATATTGCAGAACGCTTTAATGCCACCTATGGAGAAACATTTGTTTTACCAGAGGAAGATATTGAAGAAGAGATCGCTACCGTTCCAGGAATCGATGGACAAAAAATGTCCAAATCCTACGGCAATACGATTGAGATCTTTGCAGATGAAGAAACATTAAGAAAAAAAGTAATGTCTATCGTAACAGATACAACTCCTGTTGATGAACCAAAGCCAATTGAAAACAATACCTTATATGAGATTTATTCCTTATTTCTAAATCCAGCTGAAAAAGAAGAATTAAAAGATCGTTTCCTTACCCCTGGATTAAAATATGGAGAAGTAAAAAAAGAGCTATTCAGCATGATTTGGGAATATTTCCGCCCCTATCGTGAAAAACGTGAGGGGTATGCAAACGACAGAGGAGAAGTGATGAACATATTGCAAAAAGGAGCAAACAAAGCAAGGGAGACTGCTTCGCATTATGTTCAATTAGCTCGTAAAAATGTTGGCCTTTATTACTGGGACAAATAACAAATAACAAAATAACATATAAACAGGCATCGCACTACTGATAGCCTGTTTTTTATTTACTCAACATTATCATGATTTTTTTTATTTTTAGAAAAATGCAGGAATTATTTCTCAACAAACGAACTAATATGTAGGTAAATGTAAGCGTTAACAATTTTAGATTATATCATTTTTGCTAGTCAAGATTATAGGAGGGAGTAAAGGTGCTAGGGGAGATGTTGGATCAAAAAGAAAGAGAACTTGATCAAATTCTGCAACAGTATAAGAAACAAAAAGGGGCGTTAATTCCAACTTTACAGGCCACACAAGAACTCTATGGATATTTACCAAAAAAGGCAATGGAAAAAATAGCAAAATCGCTTCGTATCCCATTTAGCGAAGTGTTTGGAGTAGCTACCTTTTATGCCCAATTTAAATTACAACCACATGGTCGCCATCTTATTCGTATTTGTTCAGGAACAGCTTGTCATGTTAGCAGGGGAACACACCTTCTAGAAATCCTTGAACAAGAACTAGGCATTAAGAAAGGGGAAACAACACAGGACGAAAGGTTCACATTAGAGTCTGTCGCATGTTTGGGAGCATGTGGACTAGCTCCTGTCATGATGATCAATGATGAGACATTTGGGAGATTAACGCGAGATAAGATCAATGAAATACTAAATCATTACGAATAAAGGGGAGAGTACCATTGAAAGATCCAATTAAGCCTCGGATTACCATAGGAATGGGGACCTGTGGAATAGCAGCGGGGGCTGAGAAGGTGAAAGAGGCTATCGAGAAAGAAGTTCTAAGAAGGGGCTTAGAATTAGATATAGACTTTACAAGCTGTATTGGTATGTGTTATCGGGAGGTTAATGTAGAAGTTGCTTTGCCGAACCATCCTGCCATTATGTATGGTAATATAACCCCTGACAAAGTAGAACGAATCATTGATGACCATATTATAGGTGGCCAACCCATCATAGAATGGGCAGAATTTCAATTTCAAGTCGATCAAGTTTCAACCATTCACGAAATTCCACTCATGGAAGAATCGAAGTTCTATATCAACCAAAGCCGTGAGGTCACTGCTCGTTGTGGAAGAATGAACCCTGAACTTATTGAGGAGTATCTCTTAACTGGTGGCTATAAAGGACTAAAAAGAGTACTTCAAATGAACCCAGACGAAGTAATTGAACAGGTAAAAAAATCTGGTCTTCGTGGCCGTGGTGGTGGAGGATTTCCCACTGGATTGAAATGGCAGTTTACCAAAGATGCAAAGGGAGAACAAAAGTATATTGTTTGTAATGCCGATGAAGGAGATCCAGGAGCCTTTATGGACAGAAGCATTCTTGAAGGAGATCCCCATGCTGTAATAGAAGGAATGATCATTGCTGGATATGCCATTGGAGCCAATGAAGGATATATCTATGTCCGTGCAGAATATCCTTTGGCTATAAAACGGTTAAAAACAGCTCTCTCTAACGCTGAACAGCACGGATTTTTAGGGGGCCATCTATTGAATACCTCTTTTGACTTCCAGATTCATATCAAAATGGGGGCTGGAGCGTTTGTCTGTGGAGAAGAAACAGCATTACTAAATTCAATTGAAGGAAAAAGGGGAATGCCTCGACTTCGTCCTCCTTTTCCAGCTGTAAATGGCCTATGGCTATCCCCTACGAATAATAACAATGTGGAGACCTATGCGAATGTAGCTCTTATCTTTCGTAAAGGAGTAGACTGGTACACTTCAATAGGAACAGAGAATAGTAAAGGAACCAAGGTATTTAGTCTGACAGGTAAAATAGCAAGAACTGGATTAGCCGAAGTCCCAATGGGTACTACCCTAAGACAAATTATCTTTGATATAGGTGGGGGTGTTCAAAACAATAAACGTTTTAAAGCAGTTCAAATCGGTGGTCCTTCAGGAGGATGTTTGCCGGAAAAACAACTAGACCTCCCTGTTGATTATGACTCTTTAATTGAAGTTGGAGCGATGATGGGATCAGGTGGACTTGTAGTGATGGATGAAACAACCTGTATGGTCGATGTCGCAAGGTATTTTCTTACATTCACCCAAAGCGAATCATGTGGTAAATGTACCCCATGTCGCGAAGGAACAACGAGAATGCTTGAAATTTTAACCCGAATTACTACAGGAGAAGGAAAAATAGAAGATTTGTATACTTTAGAAAAACTAGCAAAAGTGATGAAGACCACTTCCTTATGTGGTCTAGGCCAAACCGCTCCAAATCCTGTGTTGTCAACATTAAGATATTTTCGCGACGAATATATTGCCCATATTGAGCAAAAACGCTGTCCGGCAGGTGTATGTATGAGTCTATTAACCTACCAGATTGATCAGGAAAAATGTATTGGTTGTACCGCTTGTGTTCGAAACTGCCCTGTTCATGCCATTTCTGGTTCGGTAAAGAAACCTCATATAATTGATCCAAATGTGTGTATTCAATGTGGAGTTTGTATAGAGACCTGCAAATTTGATGCGGTAATTCGAGTATAGGGGGAGGCTTAACGGTATGAATCATATCACATTAACGATTGATGGTAGAAAGGTAACCGTTCCATCAGGGACCACTGTGATGCAAGCAGCAGAACAAGTAGGGATCCATATTCCTGCCTTATGTTATGATCCAGAATTAAGCTTGTCTGGTTCTTGTCGGATGTGTGTCGTAGAAATAGAAGGGATGAGGAATTTACCAACCTCTTGTAGCACAATAGTAACAGAAGGGATGATCGTTAAGACTCACTCAGAAGCTGTCGTAGAATCTAGAAAAATGATTCTTGACTTATACCTAACTGATCATCCACTAGATTGTTTGACTTGTCAAAAGAATGGGGATTGCTTGCTTCAGCAATATGCCTATGAATACCAAGTTAAACATAGTAGTTTTGAAGGCAGAAAACATCAGTACCCCATTGAGGACGATAATCCATTCATTGTAAGAGATATGAATAAATGTATTGTTTGCGGTAAATGTGTAAGGGTCTGTTCCGAAGTGCAAGGTAGAAGTATCTTACATTTTGCTTTTCGTGGTTTTGATACGAAAATTTCCACTGCAATGGATACGACGTTAGCCGAATCAGATTGTGTCTTTTGTGGAAGTTGCGTCGCCGTTTGTCCAACAGGATCCCTTTTAGAAAAAAACATGATTGGTAAAGGGCGTAGTTGGGAAGTTGAAAAAGTAAAAACGACTTGCCCCTTTTGTGGGGTAGGCTGCAACTTTGATTTAAATGTGAAAGATGGAAAAGTGATTGGTGTTACTTCCAATCCCACAAGCGTTGTCAATGGTCGCCATCTTTGTGTAAAAGGGCGTTTTGGTACAGATTTTATTCATAGTGAAGAAAGACTTACATCTCCTTTAATTAAAATAGATGGTGTTTTTGTAGAAGCGAGTTGGGATGAGGCACTATCCCTAGTGGCTGAAAAATTAAGTGCGATTAAAAATAAATATGGGAGCGATTCAATTGGCGCTTTAAGTTCAGCTCGTTGCACGAACGAGGAAAACTATCTGATGCAAAAATGGATGAGAGCAGTGATTGGCAACAACAACATCGATCACTGTTCCCGTACTTGACATGCTCCAACAGTGGCAGGTCTTGCCACTTCATTTGGTAGTGGAGCAATGACAAACTCATTCGAGGATATTGAAAATACAAATCTCATTTTCTTAATTGGTTCTAATCCTACAGAAGCACATCCAATTTTAGGTGTGAAAATGAAAAAAGCGATACGAAATGGTGCCAAACTAATTGTGATCGATCCAAGAAGAACGGAAATGGCAGAGATGGCTGATCTATGGCTTCCCCTTAAACCTGGAACAGACATTGCCTTGTTAAACGGTATCATGCATACGATTCTTAAAGAAGAGCTATGGGATAAAGACTTCGTCAATCAACGTACGGAAAATCTTGCAGAATTAATTGAAGTTGTTTCTGAATATACACCTGAAAAAGTAGCTCAAATTACTGGGATATCTATAGAACTAATTGAAGAAGCTGCTCGCTTATATGCTTCTAATCGTGATGCAATCATTTGTTATACACTTGGTATCACAGAACATATTGTAGGAACCATGAATGTAATGAATATAGCCAATTTAGCCATGTTGACGGGTCATTTAGGAAGAGAAAGAGTAGGAGTAAACCCATTACGAGGTCAGAATAATGTTCAAGGAGCCTGTGATATGGGTGCATTACCTGATGTATTACCTGGTTATCAGAAAGTATTTAATGAGGAAGCAAGAAAACAATTTTCTAAAAGCTGGGGAGTAGATATTTCTAGTAAGGTAGGATTAACCATACCAGAGATGTTTGATGCTGTGATTTTAGGGTCTATTCGAGCAATGTATATTATAGGCGAGGATCCAGTCTTAACAGATCCAGATGGAAATCATGTTCGTAAAGTTCTAGAAAGCCTTGATTTCCTCGTGGTCCAAGACCTGTTTATGACAGAAACTGCTCAGTTGGCTAATGTAATTTTACCTGCCTCTAGTTTTGCTGAAAAAGATGGCACATTTACTAATTCAGAAAGACGTGTACAAAGAGTAAGAAAAGCAATTGAACCCATCGGCAATTCTAAACCTGACAGGCAAATCATTTCCGAGCTTTCAACTAGGATGGGATACCCAATGAACTATGATTCACCATCACAGATTTTTGTCGAGATGGCTACTCTTACGCCAATTTATAGGGGAATGGATTATACTCGTTTAGAAGAGAAAGGGCTACAATGGCCTTGTCCAACGAAGGCTCATCCTGGAACACCCGTATTACATATAGGCCAATTTAGTAAAGGAAAAGGAACATTTAAAGGAATCGAACACCTTCCTCCTGCAGAGGAAACTGATGAAGAATATCCATTTCTTCTTTCTACAGGTCGAAGGCTTCATCATTATAATGTAACATCACAATATTCGCCTAGCCTTAAAACCTATCATCCAGAGGAAAGAGCGATGATTCATCCGAAGGATGCTATGAAATTAGATGTAAAAACGGGTGATAGAATTAAAATTGTATCAAGAAGAGGAGAATTAGTCACTGCTATCGAAGTAACTGATAAGGTTTCTGAAAAGATGATCTGGATGTCTTTTCATCATCGGGAAGTACCTACCAATGTTTTAACGAATGGTGCATTTGATCCTATTAGTCATACTGGAGAATATAAAGTGGCTGCTGTAAAAATTGACAAATACGAAGACTAATCTAAAAAATAAAAACAGAAAAAGTAGAAAGGTTGTTATAAAAAGAAATGGCAGGTAGAACTTTAATCATCATTGGTTTGATTGGTATATTGGATTTTATCTTCTTACTCTTGGTTGGCGGTGGAATTAATTTTGGAACCCTTTTTCCTGCTGGGGCGGGAATCCTCCTAATTGCTTGGGGATATTTCAAGTTAAAGATCCAGTACCCGGTTCATGAGAGAAGTTCTTGGTATTCTATGTTTAAACGTCTTGAAAAAATAGTAACCCTCTTCATCATGATTTGGTTGGCCTCCTTTATTTGGATAGTAACCTTAATTTTTATGTCAGCACATCCTACAAATAAGGTAGATGCAGATTATATGATTGTCCTAGGATCTGGGCTACATGATGATCAACTCACTTTAACGTTGTTGGAACGCCTTAACACCAGTATTGATTACCTAAGCAAGTATCCTGACCTTCCCGTTGTTGTAACTGGAGGAAAAGGTTTTGGAGAAACAATATCAGAAGCAGAGGCAATGAAAAAGTATCTGGTGGAACAAGGGATTAACAAAGAGCGAATTCTGACCGAAGATCAATCCACAAGCACAATGGAAAATTTCCGATTTAGCAAGGATTTGTTGTTAAAAAAGGGTGAAAAGGAACCTCTTAAAATTCTGATTGTGACCAGTGATTTTCATCTATTCCGTGCAAAGCTTTTAGCTAGACGAATTGGATTTGAACCTACTGGACTACCTGCTAAGACACCTATTTATGTATTGCCCAATCTTTATATTCGCGAATACTTCGCTGTTGTGAAATCTTTTCTTTTCGATCGTTAAATGTTGTTCTAATTAAAGAGATAAAATGATGTAATTGGTACTATTTTTCAATATTTACTAGCCAGCTATGCCTATGGGACTGCTCACTTACCATACTTAATCTATCCAGCAACCATTAGCGAAAGCATTACCAATGAAGCCAAGTATCGGGCCTTGATTTATTCTTATATTATTAGTACCTTAATACTCCTACCAGGATTCATCTGGCATTGGCGACTTTTTATTCGCAATAGGGAATATTTTAAATAGGAAAGTATGACCCACAAAAGGAATCGTAGTTGAAATCATGCTTCACTTTTGTTATTTATCTTTACTGACTAATTTCTTTAAATAGTCAATCTCTTGTTGATGAGTATATTGAGAAGACTCAGGAGTTTCTAGGATAAGGGGTAAGTTGTTTAGCAAATTAGTATTCAGAAATTGCTTAAAACCTTTTTCTCCAACATATCCTTTGCCAATATTTGCATGGCGATCCCGATAAGAACCGGTAGGAAACATGGAATCATTCAGGTGAATGGCTTTCAAGTGATCAAAGTAACCCAGATGTTTTCCTTTTTCAAGTAATGCATCCCAGTTTTCCCCATTCCATAAACCACTTGCAAATGCATGACAAGTATCCAAGCAAAACCCTATTTTTTCAGGGGAATCAGCCAAATTACGAATGTAAACCAATTCTTCTAACGTCATTCCCATTTTTGCACTTTGTCCTGCTTGATTTTCTAATAAAATCAAGGCTTTCCCATTCCATTGATTCAACACCATATTTAGTGATGATATGATATTTTTATATCCCTGTAATAGATCTTTTCCTTTGTAGACACCAAAATGAACCACTAATCCAATCGATTGACAAGCTTCTACAATCTCTAAATCATTGAGAATAGATTGAATAATCTTTTTCTGTTTGTCTCCTTCTGTTGCCAAATTTACAGGATAGGAAGTATGGGCGATCGTTATTAGACCATGCACTTTTGTGAAGGCTGCGCAGCGTTCTGCATCGGTTCGATCAAATTTCTTAATCGTTAAACCTCGAGGGTTTTTCGGAAAATATTGAAAGGCTTTGGCTCCAATCGTTTTTGCTGCAACCGCTGCCCCTAGATATCCTTTACGAATGCTCACATGACTACCAAAATACAATAGTTTCACCCTCTATTTTCCTTCTAAATTTCTACATAAATAAAATCTAGATATTACCAAAATATTATACCTTCAGAAAGGATCTGATATTCAAATCAGATGTTTTATTCAAAACAAATTCACTTTTTATTGCATATCCTTTTAGTAAGGAGAGTGAATAGGATGGCGCGACGACAAAACAAAAAACAAAATCCTGGACATCAAAACCCTTTTAATACGAAAAACTTATGGAAGTATAATCGTTTAGAAATGATAACTGCAGCTCTATTGTTATCTGGAATATTAAGTGTAAATAGTATTCAAATTACTCGAAAAGGGACACTCTCTGTCATTTTATACGGTGAATTTCTAGAGGATATTGGTCAAATTATCAATATGGATGATCACACGTTTCAAGAATTTATTTCTCTATTTCAAAAGAAATCTAAGCGTTAGGAGGAAGAAAAATGGCTCGGAAAGATCGGTATCTCATTCCAACACCTGACAATCATTTTTCAGTTTTTGTTCTCCTCCTTATATTAATTGCCCTTGGTTTTTTTGGTAAATTACATCCAATTGTCCCGAATATACCAATCGGTTAAAAATATTTTTTATGATTTGCCTGAAAGTGGTATAATTTTTGAAGGAGATAGAGTAGCGTTATCATCTATATATGTAAATTGAATTAAAAGGAGCAAATTATAAATGAATAATCAAAAAGAGGCTGGAATGATATATGGTATCTTAGCTTATACAGCATGGGGAATTCTACCGTTGTATTGGAAATTACTAAAGCAAGTACCTGCTTCCGAAATATTAGCACATCGAATCGTCTGGTCTTTTGTTTTTGTAATAGGACTACTACTTGTTTATAGAAATCTGCAGATGATTAAGACTACACTTTCTAATAAACGAAATATTCTCTTCATTTCTCTTGCTTCAATTTTAATTGGAATCAATTGGTTTACTTATATTTGGGCAGTGAATGCTGATCATGTAGTTGAAGCAAGCTTAGGCTATTATATCAACCCATTAATTACTGTTTTGTTAGGTGTTATCGTGTTAAGAGAAAGATTGAATCGTTGGCAAGGAATCGCATTGGCATTCGCTATTATTGGTGTTTCCATCATAACCATTCAATATGGTCGTATACCATGGATTGCATTTACGTTGGCATTAAGCTTCGGTTTTTACGGTTTGTTAAAGAAAATGGTGCATGTCGATTCAACAGTCGGGCTTGCAGTAGAAACTACCGTTTTGTTCCCAGTCGCTCTTAGCTATATTATATTAAAGCAATCAGAAGGAATTGGTGCCTTAGGTAACATATCATTAACTACAACTTTTTTACTGTTAGCTTCTGGAGTCGCCACTGCTACACCTTTATTATGGTTTGCAAAAAGTGCTGAACGTATTGAACTATCAACTCTTGGTTTCTTGCAATATATTTCACCAACCATTACCTTGATTCTTGGAATATTTGTTTTTAAAGAAACTTTTACTCAAGTGCACTCTTGGGGTTTTATTTTTATCTGGACCGCTTTGTTGATCTACTCTTTGTCTAAAACAAATTTAATAAAAACATCCCAATCGATCCTAGTAAAAAGTAGATCATAAATATTGATAAAAAGCCAAAATGGAAAAATTATAAGCGCTATACATATGATAACTATATGGATCGTGGAAAAATAGTTTCTTGCACTTCAATTAAAGGTGAAAGAGCTTTCAGATTCCACCTCTTAAAAAATAAAAATTTATCGTGCATTTCTACTAAGTAACAGGTAAAATATTAAAAAAACTCACAACTCTAGGCTAAACAGAGTAAAAAAAGGGGAGAGAAAGATGTTATGAAGATTATTCCTTCAAAACGCATTGAAAAACTTTCATCAGCCATTTTTACGGAAATGGCAAATAGAAAAAAAGATTTAATAAAAAAAGGAATAGATATCATTGATCTTGGAATAGGAAGTCCAGATCGGCCACCTGATCCAGAGTTAATAAAAGAATTGATAGAAGCTGTAAAGAAACCTGAAGTCTATGGCTATCCTAGCTTTCAAGGAAATGATCAATTTAAGCAAGCCATTGCTGATTGGTATCAATTTCGCTTCGGAGTTCAAATCGACCCATCTCATGGAGAGGTTTTAGTTTTAATGGGCTCTCAAGATGGCCTTGCTCATTTAGCACAAGGGTTTGTTGATGATGGAGATATTGTGTTAGTCCCAGATCCTGGTTATCCTATTTATTCAGGGAGTGTTCATTTAGCTGGAGGAACCTTATATCCAATGCCTTTACTCCAAGAAAATGATTTCCTTCCTGATTTCTCTAATATTCCAAAAGAAGTTTTACAAAAGGCAAAGCTTATGATCCTTAATTATCCAAGTAATCCAGTGTCTGCTGTAGCGCCTATTGATTTTTTCCAAGAAGTTGTTGCATTAGCTAAGCAATATGACATCATTGTCGCACATGATATGGCTTATTCCGAATTATCTTTTGATGGATATCGACCACACAGTTTTTTAGAAGCTGAGGGAGCAAAAGAGGTAGGAATTGAGTTTAATTCTTTGTCTAAAAGCTTTAATTTGGCTGGTGTAAGAGTTGGCTATGTGGTAGGAAATGCTGAAATCATCAATCCTTTAATGATGATTAAATCCAATATTGATTTTGGTGTTTTTGAAGCGGTGCAGATCTTGGCTACAAAAGCTTTACAACGTGACATCCAATCACCAAATCAATCCTACAAAGTTTACCAAGAAAGAAGAGACGTTCTAGTTGATGGATTAAATCAATTAGGTTGGAAAATGGATAAACCAAAAGCAACGATGTTTGTATGGGCGCCAATTCCAAAAGGATGGACTTCATATCGCTTTGCCATAGAGCTTTTGGATAAAACAGGTGTCGTTGTTATTCCTGGTGATGCGTTTGGTATTCATGGTGAAGGATATGTTCGTATTGGCTTAGTACAAGAAATAAAACGTTTAAAAGAAGCAATTCAACGCATTGAAGCAAGTGGGATTTTTTAATTCTATTTTTAGTTAACGTATAAACAAAAACCCTCTTCTAAAGAAGGGGGTTAATTTCAAAAAGCATAGTATATTATATGCTTTTTTTATTTGGTTAAAAAATTTGATTAAAAAATGGTTCCTAATCCATGACATCAAATAGAATGAATTGGAATCCATTTTTTAAAAAGGGAGAGGATGATCATGCAATTCTATTATGGAGATATGATGCCATTAAGAATATTAGATGAAGCTGAATTTTGGAAAAGACAAGAAACAGAACATACTGTGGTTATTCGACAAATTGCACCGGGTTTAGAATTACAATATATTGAAGCTTTAAGAAAGTGGGAAGAGTCCTTTGCAGAGACCGAGGGGAAAGTTGTAAAGTATGTAGAAACTGTTGTTAGATCAGGGCCAAATATTCCACCACAGACACATCAGGAAATCATGCAACTTAGCTAGAAGCTGTGGTCTATTCTATTTTAAATATTTCCTTTAATTAAAAATTAAAAGTATTTTGAAGGATCTTGTCGAAGATATACTTAAAATAGTCTTTTTGTCATAGGTCTTACTTACTAGCTATAAAGGATGAGGAAATAAAAGAATGAACACTGTAAATAGGCTAAATATTTATTTGTTTACCTATATCTTTCTAACCATATTCTACTTTATTATTAGTAAACTGCATATGGAAAGAAGCATAAATCTTCACACTCATATAGAGACATTTGGATCAATTCTATCCTTTTTCGTTGGAGTTATCGCATTGACAAGATTTTATAGCAAAAAAAATAATACATTTCTTTTGTTAAGCACAGGATATATTGGTACAGCATTATTACAAGGTATTCATGGAATCCTAACTTCTACATCTTTCATCAAACATATTGATAAATTACCTTCCATTACAACATGGTGTTACTTGACCTCACGCATTTTTTTGCCTATCCTTTTACTACTCAGTTATTTTTCCTGGCAAAAAGAGAACAAGCTTTGGGACAGAGGAAAACTTAAAAATTATTATATATATTTGATCGCTTTTATTATGATTATCACAAGTTTAATTTTTTCTATTTTTTCTCCTCATTCGTTTTTTCTAAAAGATCATTTCATATTAGGGAATATCGAGAAGACCACTCTTCCATTTGACATCTTAAATAATTCTCCAACATTTTTGTATTTTTTTCTCATCCTTGGCTATATTCAAAAAGGAGAATGGAAGAACAAGAACTTTGATCATTGGCTCATTTTATCCTTTATTTTTAGTTTTAAAGCTGAACTTATTTTACTATTTTCAGACGAAATCATTGATTTAGCTGTTTCTCATATTTTAAAAAATTTGAGCTATTTCATCGTATTAATCGGGCTCATTCAAAATATGCACCAATTGTTTTCCCAAGCTGAAATAAGTAAAAGCCAAATCACCATTATGTATAAAAAATTACGAAGAGAGATGATAGAGAGAAAGAGAATAGAAAGGGAACTTAGGAATAGTAAAGAACGATATCGGCTTTTAATAGAACATTCCCCTGATATGATTGCTGTTTCTACTGATGGGGTATGGTCCTATGTAAATACCACGGGCCGACAATTACTTGGTGCAATAGGAAAAGAGAAAGAAATAATCGGAAGATCTATCTACGATTTTATTCACCCAGATGAACATCAAATAGTCGCAAAGAAAATGAAACAGGTCATGACAGAAAAACCTTGCGTTGATTACTTAGAAAGAAGATTTATTTCCTTAGATGGACGAGTTATTTATGTAGAAGTTCTTGCTATTCCCATTCAATATGAAGGTAAATCCAGCATTCAAATTGTTGCTCGAGATATTTTTGAACGAAAAAGAGCGGAAGAGATGATTAGAAAATCCGAAAAACTATCAGCCATTAGTCAATTAGCAGCAGGAATCGCACATGAGATTCGTAATCCTTTAACTTCTCTTAAAGGATTTACACAGATTTTACAGTCAGGTGCAACAGAAAAAGAAGAATACTATCAGATTATGCTCTCTGAATTAAAACGAATTGAAACGATTATCAGTGAGCTATTGATGCTAGCAAAACCTCAAGAAATTCAATTACAAAAGAAATCTGTGGAAGAATTATTACAGCATGTAATTACCTTACTTGGGTCTGAAGCCATTATGGCGAATGTTGAAATCGTCACCGATTTTGAATCAGATCTACCGATGATCCGATGTGAAGAAAATCAGTTAAAACAAGTTTTTATCAATTTATTGAAAAATGCCATAGAAGCAATGCCAGATGGTGGAAAAATTATGATAAAACTAAACAGGGTAGAGAACACGAATGAAATCCTAGTTAGTTTTATCGATGAAGGGCAAGGCATTCCAGAGCAATTGTTATCTAAACTAGGTGAGCCCTTCTATACGACGAAAGAAAAAGGAACTGGGTTAGGTCTCATGGTTAGTCATCGTATTATTAAAAATCATCAAGGAAGAATGGAGTTCAAAAGTAAGCAAGGACTTGGAACTATGGTTCACATTTTCTTACCGGCATTTTCTAATGAAAATTAAAATCTAAGAAGCAACCAATGACGGTTGCTTCTTTTTCTAAAATCAATTAGGCTTGAGTAGTAATCTTTACAGAATTATTTTCAAGAATGGTAACCATTTGATCATATACTTTTACTTCAAAAGATTGACCTTGTTCCTGTGTAATTATGACTTCGTCTTTATTGACAGAAACCTTTAATAAATGGCCACGGAATAAGATTTTAAATGAGTAGGCTTCCCAAGCTTTTGGAATAAAGGGTTTAAAGGTAATCATTCCACTCCGGACTCTCATTCCTGCAAAACCATGGACAATGGAAAGCCAGGATCCAGCCATACTCGTAATGTGTAACCCGTCATCTGTATCATTATTATAATTATCTAGATCTAGACGAGCTGTCCGTAAATACAATTCATAAGCTTTATCTTCATAACCGATTTCAGCTGCAAGAATAGAATGAACACAAGGAGAAAGAGAAGATTCATGAACTGTCCGCGGTTCATAAAAATCAAAGTTATTTTTTTTCTGTTCTAAAGTATATTGATCATTTAAGAAGTAAAGACCTTGTAAAACATCTGCTTGTTTAATAAAGCATGAACGTAAAATACGATCCCAAGACCAGTGTTGGTTTAATGGTAACTCCTCTTTCGGTAAATCTTTGACAAATAGTTGTACTTTATCTAAATAACCATCCTGTTGCAAGAAAATTCCTAAGTTTTCTTCGATAGGATAATACATCTTCGCAATGATTTCTTTCCATTTTTCAATTTCTTGATCCTGTAAGGCAAGTTTCTCGATTAGATCCTTTAGACGGGATGGATAGTTAGCTTTTAAGTAGTCCATAACTTCTAACGTGTATTCTAAAGTCCAAGAAGCAATGCGATTGGTATACCAGTTATTATTTACGTTGTTTTCATATTCGTTTGGACCTGTCACACCTAGGATCATATACACATCTTTTTGCGGCTGATAATTGACCCGATCCGCCCAGAAACGGCTTATTTCTGCTAATACTTCAAATCCATATTCCGAAAGATAAGATTGATCACCTGTATAATTTACATAGTTGTAAATCGCATGAGCAATAGCACCATTTCGATGGATTTCTTCAAAGGTGATTTCCCATTCATTATGACATTCTTCACCATTCATCGTTACCATCGGATAGAGTGCACCTTTTAATCCAAGTTTTGCTGCATTTTCTTTTGCTTTTTCTAAATGATTGTAACGATAAATTAGTAGATTTCTAGCAATGCTTGGATCAGAAGTGCTTAAATAAAAAGGAAGACAGTATGCCTCAGTATCCCAATAGGTACTTCCACCATACTTTTCACCAGTAAAACCTTTTGGTCCGATATTCAATCTTGGGTCTTCGCCATCATAGGTTTGATACAATTGAAAAATATTAAAACGAATTCCTTGTTGAGCGGCAATATCCCCTTCAATAACAATATCACTCTCTTTCCAACGGGATTCCCAAGCCTGTTGTTGTGCTTGGAATAAAGAGTTAAACCCTTGATTATAGGCAACTTCTACACGTAGATTTGCAATCTTTTCAAGTTCTTCATTTTGATAATCACGATTGGTAGTAACAGCAACATATTTAAATAAAGTCACTGGTTTATTCGCATTTGCTTTAACAGTAATCGTATTACTAACGTATTTCTCTTTTTCATAAACTTCAACTTGCCCAATCACATCACCATCAATAGCAACTTTCATCGCCGTTGTGACCAGAAAATCAAGTTTTTTAGTTTTTAAGGTCAAGACTCCTGAAAAAGGTGTAACCGCTTTACTTACTTCAAGCCAAAATTTCTCATCATAGTTGGCATCTTCATTCCGCACATCACCATCAAGATATGGAGTAAATTTAATTTCTCCAACATAATTAAGTGGAGTAACTCTGTAAGAAATAACAGCTATTTCTTTGTCATCAATACTTAAAAAACGGATTACTTCGATTTGCGTTTGCCGATTTTGTTCATCCGTAACAGTAAAAGAACGATGAAGATAACCATGTTTCATATTAAGCTCTCGTTTAAAATCCTTAACGTTTGCTTTTGCTAGATCAAGATTTTGACCATTGATTTCAACTTGAATTCCGATAAAGTTGGTTGCATTTAATACCTTTGCAAAATATTCTGGATAACCATTTTTCCACCAACCAACACGGGTTTTATCTGGGTAATAGACTCCTGCAACATAAGTTCCTTGAAGTGAATCACCTGAAAAATCCTCCTCAAAGTTGCCACGCATTCCCATATGGCCATTACCTAAACTCATCATGCTCTCTGTAAGCCGATTCTCTTTGAGATGTAAACCATCTTCAATAACTTTCCATTCATCTGCTTGAAATTGTTTCATGTTAGCACCTCTCCTTAATCATCTAACTCCATATTATCCTTAAAACCAGAAAAGCGCAAGCGTTTGCATAAATAAAAATTGATTTTGTGAAATGGCAGGAAATTCACGCTAGTTATCGAAGTAGCTAGAAAGCAAAATTTTCAAAAAGGTTTTGTTTTAAAGGAAAGGGTATGATTTTGTGGATGAAGTTTTTTATGAGAAAAAAGTAAAATGCCTGTATTGTAAAGAAGATTTTAAAACATTAAAAATGCGGCAAAGCAAAACTAAAGTAATCAAAAGAGATGCAGATTATTGTCCTTATTATGAAGGAGTAAATCCTTTATTTTATGAAGTGAATGTTTGTCCTCATTGTGGTTTTGCATTTACAGATAGTTTTTCCCCTATACGGGAATTAAAAAATAATCGGATAAAACAAGACTATATTGATAAAATCCAAGTTCCACAATTATGTAAGAAGAGAAGTATTCAGGATGCAATATATTGTTATAAACTTGCTTTATACACTGCAACGATTTTGGAGGAACAAAATTTTATCATAGCAAATCTATGTATGAGAATAGCTTGGATAAACCGCTACTTACAAAATAAAGAAGAAGAGCTTCGCTTCTTAAAAAATGCACTAGATACCTACTATGAAATTTATGAAACAGAGGATCTTGATAAAATTCCTATGGATAAATATACGTTCATTTATCTCATTGGTGAACTACAGGGTCGTTTAGGAGATTATGAAAAAATGAGAAGATGGTTTAGCATGATCTTTGAGGATAAAAATGTAACCCCTAAAATATTGAAGATGGCTAGAGATCGTTGGAACGAATATAAGGAAATGGAGTTGAATAATTAAAAAACAAGGATTGACAGACAGCTTTAATCAATGGTATATTTTACTAGCAATTGAAGTTTTGCTTTATATATTACTTACAAGGAGGTCGTTATCCATGAGAACTGTAATCTTTTTTCAAACTGATAAAGTATCTAAAATCCCATATAACGACCTGTTGAATCTGTTTTAAGAGATGCGTATGAATAATTAAGGATAAATTAAGGGTGTCACAGGTCGTAACGATTCTGTGACTTTTTTATGCCTTTTTTATTATAGGATTAAACGATGTTCGATAAAGTCATGGAAATTCTATATGTCTTTTTGCATATAGGACCATGACTTTTTTTAATGATACAAGATCATTGCTTTTGTTGTTTCTTATTGACAAAGGAGGGAAATGAAGTGGCTAGTATTAAATCTTTATTAAGTCCATACAGAGGTTTGCCAAAAGAAATTTATATTATTTTTGTTGCAAGGATAATCAACGCCCTTGGAAGCTTTGTCATGCCATTATTAACAATCATATTGACTGACAAAATTGGACTTTCAAAAGAAACAGCGGGGCTTTATATCAGTCTGTCTGGTTTGCTTTTTATGCCTGCATCTTTACTAGGTGGAAAATTGGCTGATACGATTGGAAGGAAAAAAGTAATCCTATTTTTTGATAGTCTTGCTATCATCCTTTATATCGTTGCGGGGTTAACAGAACCTTCTATGACAATGGTCTATATTCTGATGTTTGCAGGGTTAGCCATGTTTACGGCTGGACCAGCTCACGATTCCTTAATTGCTGATTTAACAACCCCAGAAAATCGGAGTGGGGCCTTTGCTCTTTCTTACATGGGATGGAATATAGGATTTGCAGTAGGGCCAGTTCTTGGTGGAATTCTATACAAAAACCATCTTCCATGGGTATTCATTGGTGATGCCTTTACTGCTTTGATTTCTTTAAGTCTCATTCTATTTTTTATTAAAGAAACCATTGGCAAAACGAAAGAGGAAATTACAGATGAAAAAAGATCGTTAGAAAAAAGAGAAGAAGGGTCTATTTTTGCTGTTTTAGCCAAAAGACCAATCCTCATCTATTTCTCCATCTTCGCATTTGGTTATAATTTTGCCTATTCTCAATGGTCATTTTTAATGCCTATGCAAAACCAAAATATCTGAACATATGAAAGTGATTAGACGAATTGTATATGGTGGGATTCTCTATGCTTTTGGCTTTGGAATGCTAAGCATGTTAAATACATTAGTATTTTTCTTTGTCTCAGCTTTTATTTTTACCTTAGGGGAGATCATTTTATCGATCAGTGTTACCCCTTTTATCGTAAACCATACACCAGCTTCCCACCGTGGAAGAATGAATGCCGTTTTACCAATGATTATGGGTTTAGGACACACGCTTGGGCCTTTAGGCATGGGCACATTACTAAAAACTTTCACGATTGAAAATGGTTGGGTCTTGGTAGGGATTGTAGCAGGGATTTCTTCATTCTTCATGTTATGGCTTGAAAAATATGATCATCGTATGGCCTAATTCTCTATTTCACTTCAGGAAGCGTATCATAATATTCTTCAAGGGCTTTCGTCCCACGAAGAACCCATTTACGAAACTCATCAATTTCTGGAATATTCGTTAAGATAAACGCTGCCGATCTCAAAAATTCACTTACAAACCAAACTACAGTCGTTTCTATATTCATACTTGGATCTTTTTTATCGATGAGAAGGACTTGTCCTACTCCATCTTCATCAAACCAAAAGTTTAATTGACACCATGAAAGGTCACAAACTACCTTTTGCTTTGTCCGATCCATGTTACTCACCTCCATTAGAACCATTATAACACAGTATGATTATTTCTATAGAAATGCCTGTGTTTTTATAATCATTTCAATATATTACGAGGAGGATTTAGGGATTTCGAGCGAAGAACAGGATGCTTTTGCGCTTAATAGCCAATTAAAAACATCTGTAATTGTGGAAATAAACTAATTTTAAAAACGGGTAAAAACATAAAGAAAAGATTGCTAAATATCACCATCTTTCCTTATTTTATTCTTTCTTGTTATAATAAAAAGCAAATCTTTTAGAAAGTGATGATTTTGTAAGATGAAAATAAGTGAAATCATGAGCCCTAATCAATCACCATATAATATAACAAATTAAACGTACTACCTATTTAATCAATAAACTTTCCTCACAGCTAAATAAAGAGCAATTAATAAATAGATGAAGATATGATCATCTATCCAGAACATTTACCTGAATAGATCACTTTTAAAAACAAAAAAACGGAGGTTTTATGATGGAAAATCAATTTAAAGCTCTAGTTGTAGACAAAACAGAAGAATCTTTTTCAGTACAAGTTAAGCAATTAGCTTTAACAGACCTTCCTGAAGGTGATGTTTTAATTAAAGTACACTATTCAAGCGTTAATTATAAGGACGGGTTAGCAAGTATCCCAGAAGGAAAAATCGTCCAAACATATCCCTTCATTCCAGGAATAGATTTAGTAGGTGTAGTCATCTCATCAAAAGATTTCCGCTTTAAAGAGGGGGATGAGGTGATCGTTACAAGCTATGAACTAGGTGTTTCACATTTTGGTGGATTTAGTGAATATGCAAGAGTTCCTGCGGATTGGATTGTCCCTTTACCTAAAGGCCTAAGTATGAGAGAAGCGATGATATATGGAACAGCTGGTTTTACTGCTGCTCTTGCGATTAAACGTTTGCAAGAAAATGGTGTCCAACCTGAAAATGGTCCAATACTTGTCACAGGCGCTACCGGTGGAGCAGGAAGTATAGCAGTTGCAATGTTATCCAAACTCAAATATGAAGTGGTAGCAAGTACCGGAAAAACTACAGAACACGAGTATTTACAAAAAATTGGAGCAAAAAAAATCATAGATCGAAATGAGTTAATCCCTGAAAAAATCAAAGCTTTAGGAAAACAAAACTGGGCAGGAGCAATTGATGCCGTTGGTGGGAAAACACTTGCTTATGTTATAAGCACAACAAAATACGGTGGATCGGTTGCAGCTTTTGGACTTACTGGAGGGGTTGAAATTCCTACAACTGTTTTCCCATTTATATTACGTGGTGTTAACTTACTTGGTATTGATTCTGTTTACTGTCCAATGGATGTACGTGTTGAAGTGTGGAAAAAGATGTCCAACGAATGGAAACCTGAAGGACTGTTTGAACAATTGGTAAACGAAATAACCCTTGTTCAATTACCAGATACTTTAGATAAAATTGTTAAAGGAAAAGTTCGTGGAAGAACCATCGTGAAAATTTCTAAATAAATTTCAAATCAGCATTTTGCTTCATTATTTAATACTATTGTATGAATCGTTCAAAAAAGAGACGGGATTTTTCCCGTAAAGGGCAATACACCATCGCAGTTTCCTAAAGTTTTCCCGGGCAAGCGCAAGATATGACAGAATATTGCTAAATCTGAACAAAATAATCGACAAAAATTTTACCTTCTACTTTCCATTTACCTGACGTATTACTTTTAGTATTTTTGTTTTATCATTCCATTTCATCTCCGCAAAAGAAGGTATATTATTTGTTTCTTATCACACAATATTTTTAGGACTGGATTTAGCAATTTTTGTATATTGAGGGTGAAAAGATGGATATTAAACCAATTAACAAAAAGTTAAAGCTTTATGGTTTCAACAATCTAACAAAAACGCTTAGTTTCAACTTTTATGATATTGCTTATGCTTTGAATCAGGAAAAAAATCAAGAATATATTCAATATATAGATGAAGAGTATAATGCGGATCGACTTGCAAAAATATTAACCGACGTATCGAAAATTATAGGTGCTAATATTTTAAATATTGCTAATCAGGATTATGAGCCTCAGGGAGCGAGTGTTACGATGTTAGTTGCTGAAAATGAGGTTTTTAATGATGAGCCCATAAAGCTAACCGAAAATGAATCGCCCGGTCCATCGTCTGAAGCGGTCGTAGGCCACCTCGACAAAAGTCATATTACGGTTCATACCTATCCTGAAAATCACCCAGACAAGGGAATTAGTACATTTCGTGCAGATATTGATGTCTCCACATGTGGAGAAATTTCACCACTTAAAGCCCTTAATTATTTGATTACAAGTTTTGAGCCAGATATTGCGACCATTGATTATCGTGTAAGAGGTTTTACTCGTGATGTAAACGGAAAAAAATATTATATCGATCACAAAATTAATTCCATACAAAATTTCATGACAAGCAAAACTCGTGATATGTATCAAATGATTGATGTAAATGTTTATCAGGAGAAAATTTTTCATACAAAAATGATTCTAAAAGAATTTGATCTGGATCATTATTTATTTGGGACTGCTAAGAAAGAGTTGTCACCAGGAGAAAGGAAAAAAATTAAGAAAAGAATAAAGAAAGAAATGATTGAAATTTTTTATGGTAAGAACGTTCCACAAATATAAGATAGCCCACAAAAGTGACGAGCTCCTTCGAAGCGTATTCCGATTACTTTTATGGGGTCCCATCATAATATAATGAAAAGAAAGCTTTCTTTTCCAATTAAAAAAATAGCGAAGGTAATCGCTGTTTTTTTTGTACTGATCATTGGGTACCTTTTTATACTCAAAAAGATAAAATACATACTAATATTGGAAACAAATCACCAAAGATAATAGGAAAAAAAGAAAATAGTTAAATAAACATTTATCCTCGCTTTTTTGCGAGGTTTTCTTATTTTAGGGTAGAATATGGTTATGTAAAATAAAGGAATTTTTATAAATATTTTAGAATATTTATAATGAAAATTTTTAAAGACATGCTATAATATTGACTATATTACAAATGCCAAATAACTTAAGATGGAGGGGTATATGTGAATATTTTTGAAAACATTATTTCTTTTGGTAATGATCTTCTTTGGTCTAAAGTTCTTATCATTGTCCTTATTGGATTAGGTCTTTACTTTACCATAAAAACGAAGTTTGTTCAATTTAGAATGATTGGAGAAATGTTTCGCTTACTAGGTGAAGGTGTTGGCCACACGGTTGATAAAGAAAAGAAATCCGTTTCTTCCTTCCAAGCTTTTGCGATGAGTACTGCATCTAGAGTAGGAACTGGTAACTTAGCCGGTGTGGCACTTGCCATATCTCTAGGTGGTCCTGGTGCTGTTTTCTGGATGTGGCTAATAGCTTTAATTGGTTCTGCATCAGCATTTGTTGAAAGTACCTTATCCCAAATTTATAAAATAAAAGATAATGAGGGTTATAGGGGTGGCCCTGCATACTATATGGAAAATGGGTTAAATAAAAGATGGATGGGAATTATCTTTGCTATATTAATTACTATTACGTTTGGTCTAGTTTTTAACTCAGTACAAGCTAATACAATTGCCTTATCGCTTGAAGGTGCATACGGATTAAACAGATTGTTAGTAGGGATTATTCTTGCAATTTTTACTGGGGTTATAATTTTTGGTGGGGTTCATAGAGTTGCAAAAGTTTCTGGCTTAATTGTCCCAATTATGGCCATATTTTATTTGCTAATCGCTATATTTGTTGTGATTAAAAACATCAATTTAATTCCATCTGTTTTTGCACTTATATTCAGTAATGCCTTTGGCTTAAAGGAAGTAGTAAGCGGCGGAATTGGAGCAGCTTTGATGTATGGAATTAAAAGGGGTTTATTTTCTAACGAGGCTGGTATGGGTAGTGCACCAAATGCAGCTGCAACTGCAGAAGTAAGCCATCCAGTAAAACAAGGTCTTATTCAAGCTCTTAGTGTTTTTACTGATACACTCATTATTAATAGTGCGACAGCCTTTATTATTTTAACTACTTCAGCATGGACCAAGTCCGATTTAGAAGGAATTGCGATTACCCAGGCCGCTCTAAGCACCCATGTTGGAGGTTGGGCAACAGCATTTTTAGCCATAGCGGTTTTCCTCTTTGCATTCAGTAGTGTTATCGGAAATTATTATTATGGTGAGACTAACATAGAATTTATCCGAACGAATAAATCTTGGTTATTAGTTTATCGCTTACTAGTCATTGGTATGGTTCTTTTTGGTTCTGTTGCTAAAATTCAAATCGTTTGGGATATGGCAGATCTTTTTATGGGTTTAATGGCTTTGATTAACTTAATCGCTATTACACTTTTAGGTAAATATGCATTTGATGCCTTAAATGATTATCTCAAGCAGAGGAAAGAAGGAAAAGAACCTGTATTTTATCAAAAAAATATTTCCGGTTTGAAAAATGTTGAATGTTGGAACGAACCTGTTAAAGAAAAGATTTAATTGATTAGAACAATGAAGCCATTTCCAAAAATAGGAATGGCTTCATTTTACTTATTCACAATCTAGGGGTGTTTTGCTATACCAATTTGGTTGTCCAGGATTCCCCGTTCCAAATATCTGTTACAATATCTTTATAAAACTCAGGCTCATGACTGATTAAAAGGATACTACCTTTATATTCCTTTAAAGCGCGTTTCAGCTCTTCTTTTGCATCGATATCTAAGTGGTTCGTAGGCTCGTCTAAAACTAATAAATTTGTTTCTTTATTGATTAGTTTAGATAAACGTACTTTTGCTTTTTCTCCACCACTTAATACAACGATTTTACTTTCAATATGCTTTGTCGTTAAGCCACATTTTGCCAAAGCTGCACGTACTTCATACTGTGTATAGGAGGGAAACTCATCCCAAAATTCTTCAATACACGTTTTATTATTTGTTTCATTTATCTCTTGTTCAAAATATCCAATAGATAAATATTCACCAAGTTCAACAGATCCTGAGATTGGTTTATTTTCCCCAAGAATGCTTCTAAGCAGTGTGGTTTTACCAATTCCATTTGCACCAACCAATGCAATTTTCTGTCCACGTTCCATTCGCAAATTTAAAGGCTTCGAAAGTGGTTCGTCGTATCCTATGATCAAATTCCTCGTTTCAAAAACCAATTTACCAGAGGTTCTTGCTTCCTTGAAATGAAATTCCGGCTTTGGTTTCTCTTTTGCGAGCTCAATTACATCCATCTTATCTAGCTTTTTCTGCCTTGACATTGCCATATTTCTCGTAGAAACACGCGCTTTGTTTCTAGCAACAAAATCTTTAAGCTCTGCAATTTCTTGTTGCTGTTTTTTGTATGCAGATTCCTGCTGCTGTTTCTTCACTTCATAAACTTGAAGAAAATTATCATAATCACCAGGATAACGATTTAATTCTTGATTTTCCATATGATAAATTAAGTTAACTACGCTATTAAGAAACGGAATATCATGTGAGATTAAGATAAAAGCATTTTCATATTCTTGCAAATAGCGTTTTAACCATTCAATATGTTGTTCATCAAGATAGTTTGTAGGTTCGTCCAACAAAAGAATTTCAGGCTTTTCAAGTAATAATTTTGCAAGTAATACTTTTGTTCTTTGTCCACCACTAAGTTCCTGTACATCCTTATCGAGTCCGATATCGGTCAATCCAAGTCCTCGGCCAATTTCCTCAATTTTGGAATCTATAATGTAAAAGTCATTATTTGTTAACATATCTTGAATCACACCAACATTTTCTAAAAGCTGTTCTAGTTTTTCTGGTGTTACTTCTCCCATTTTTTCATACATTCTGTTCATATCAGTTTCAAGGTCAAAGAGATATTGAAAGGCACTTTTTAGAACATCGCGAATGGTTATACCTTTTTCAAGTATAGTGTGTTGGTCAAGATAACCAACTCTAACATTCTTAGCCCATTCGATTTGCCCTGCATCCGGTTCTAGTCTCCTTGTAATGATATTCATAAAAGTAGATTTACCTTCACCATTTGCACCAATTAAACCTATATGTTCACCTTTTAAAAGTCGGAAGGAAACATCATTAAAAATTGCTCGATCTCCAAATCCGTGGCTTAAATTTTTGACTGTTAAAATACTCATTTTGCGCACCTTTCCACTAATGTTTTTAAAATCCACTAATAATGAGTTTACCAAAAAAAAAGAGTATGTAAAACCATCACATACGAATATTTCAAAGCCTAAAACTGTTTATATTTCCGTATGATATTTAACAAAAAAAAGTCCCTTTCTTATTGCATAAAGATTAAAAAATATTCAAATTATTGTCACAAAACGTTTTAAAATGAATCTTAAACAAAAAGAATTATATGATAATATTAATTTATCAAATAATAGAATCAACATACTTAATCTACTTCATAAATAACCTTTTCCAAACTTTCATACATATTTGTTACTTAATTCTGATTTAAGGAGGGTGTATCACAAGAACAATAAATGATAAGTTTTGATTTTCATTTTAGATAGTAAGGGGAGGAACAAATGAAGAAGCTATTAATCTTAGGTGCTGGAACAGCTGGTACCATGATGGCAAACCATCTTAATAAGAAATTAAACAAAAATGAATGGTCCATCACAATTGTTGACCAAGAAGAAAAGCATTATTATCAACCAGGTTTCCTTTTTATTCCATTTGAAATTTATTCTGAGAAAGATGTAGTAAAGCAGAAAAAACAATTTATTCCAAATGAAATTGAATTTATTCAATCTCCTATTCAAGTAATTGAGGCGGAAAAAAACCAAGTTATCTTAGAAAATAATACTACGTTACATTATGATATTTTAATCATTGCAACGGGTTGTAGGATTGTTCCTTCTGAAATAGAAGGGCTTGATGAGGGCTGGAGAAAGAATATTTTCGACTTTTATACCTTCGATGGTTCAATCGCTTTAAGGGACAAATTCAAAGAATGGAATGGTGGAAAATTAGTCGTTCACCTAGCCGAAATGCCAATCAAATGTCCTGTTGCACCACTAGAATTTCTCTTCCTATCTGACTGGTTCTTTACTGAAAAAGGGATTCGTAAGGATGTAGAAATTACCTATGTTACACCTCTTGGAAGTGCATTTACAAAACCAAGAGCATCAGTAGTCTTAGGAAAACTATTTGAAGAAAAAAACATTAAACTTGTTCCTAATTTTAATGTAAGCCACATAGAGTCAGAGAATAATAAACTGGTGTCATTAGACGGAAAAGAAGTAAATTATGATCTCTTAGTGACGATCCCAACCAATATGGGTGATGAGTTAATCGAACGATCTGATTTAGGTGACGAATTAAATTTTGTACCTACAGATAAACACACATTACAGTCTAAAGCACATGATAATATTTTTGTAATTGGTGATGCCACGGATATTCCAGCTTCAAAAGCAGGTTCTGTAGCGCATTTTGAAGCAGAAATCTTAACAGAAAATATCATTAACTTTATCAATAATAAACCTTTAGAAGCAAAGTTTGATGGCCATGCCAATTGCTATATTGAATCTGGTTATAACAAAGCATTTTTAATTGATTTTAACTATGATGTTGAACCAGTAGAAGGCACATTCCCATTGCCGGGCATTGGACCATTTTCATTACTAAAAGAAACGAGAATTAACCATCTTGGCAAAATGGCGTTCAAATTTATTTACTGGAATATGTTGTTAAAGGGTATTCCAATCCCAACTGTACCACCACATATGAAAACGAGTGGAAAGAAACTATAACAGGTGAGGTCTATACAAATGTTTTCAAGCTTTTTTTAAAAATAAAAAAAATAATTTTTAAGGGGAGGTAAAAAATATGGCTGAAAAATTAATTGCTGGATTTACTGTGGATGTTAACGAGGAGGGATACTTAACAAATCCAGCACAGTGGAACAAAGAGATTGCTGTAGAATTGGCAAAAGAAGTGGGTATCGAAGAATTAACTGAAAGACATTGGAAGGTCATTGAGTTTTTACAAAAGGACTTCCAAGAAAATGGGAAGCTTCCAACCATTAGAAGGGTAAATAAAGTTGGGGGTATTTCTACAAAAGAATTGTACGAATTATATCCAGATGGTCCACTAGTAAAAGCAGCTAAAGTTGCTGGATTAAGCAAACCAGCAAGCTGTGTATAAATGGGGGATCAGGATGGCTGAGAATGAAAAAATTAAAAAATTATCTATTGTCATCTCGAAAGGTTCATTAGAAGGTGTTTATCCTGGACTTATTATGGCAAATGGCGCTAGAATGGCAGGTATAGAAGTAAATGTGTTTTTCACATTCTTCGGATTAGATGCCATTACCAAAAAGAAAATGAATAACATCAAGGTTGCAACGGTAGGAAACCCAGCCTTAGGCATTCCGACTTTAATTGGTGCTCTTCCAGGGATGTCAACAATTGCAACGAATATGATGAAAAAACAGATGGAAGAATTAGATATTCCTCCTGTTCCCGAATTTATTGAAATGATCAGCGATGCTGGTGGTAAATTGTATGCATGTCTCGCTACGGTTGAAATGTTTAAACTTAAGAAAGAAGATTTTTGTGACCAATTAGAGGATATCCTTACCGTAGGAGATTTCTACAATTTATCTGCAGGTGGCCAAATTATTTTTACGTAATATAAGTAATATAATAAATGAGTAAATGAAAGCTTTATCTAAAGAACTAGAGATATTGTCTCTGGTTCTTTTTTCAAATACAATGTATGCAGAAAAAGAAAAGGAATATTCTAAGTAAGGGGAAAATTTTAAATAAGGAGATGATGTTATGATTATTACAACCACCCATTCATTAGAAGGGAAAACCATCGAAGAATATATTGATATTGTAACTGGGGAAGCCATTATGGGAGCAAATGTAGTTCGTGATTTTCTTGCTGGTATTACAGATATTATTGGTGGCCGGAGTAGTGCTTATGAAAGTAAATTAGCAGAAGGTAGATCAATTGCCATTCAAGAGATGAAAGAAAAAGCTAGAAGTTTAGGCGCTAATGCAGTGATTGGAGTAGATTTAGATTTTGAAACTTTACGAGACGGAATGATGATGTGTATTGCAACAGGTACCGCGGTAAAAGTAAAGTAATGTTTTTTGGTGAACAAATGATTTCTAGGATTAAGAATAAGCATACCTAAAGAATAGGTATGTTTATTTTTTACATTAAAATTAAGATTAGATCATTAGTTAAAAAAAGGAAATAGAAAACGAACTAGATGAATCACCTAGTTCGTTTGTGAATGAAGTATTTAATAACTCATATAAATAATATCCTTGCCGCGGCAATATTCCACATATTTATTCTAAACTTAAACGACGTTAGCCCTGCCTCTCAAACATCCTTACGGCTCTTTAGCCGATCCAGTGTGAATAAGTCTCTATGAAAAATTAAGTAAAACGCCAGTTTTTCTTTTCACCTTTAAAAAAATGATTTCTGAGTTAAATACAACTATATATAATAACAGAAGATAAGCATTAAGTCAAATTGTACTTACACAGGTACCCAATTCATGACGTAGGATAAAGGGATCTTAAATAACAAGGAGGGTTAGTATTTACTATGACGGTTTTTGATCCTTACTTCTATTACAATCCCTATTATCCTATCGATATCAACCAACGAGTTTATAAGCGTGCGTATGCTAAAATCAAGGGTGGACCCTTAGCACCTACAATCTCTGGTTTTGTCGCTTTTATAAGTGTAGCAAATGGAACGGAGGTTTTTGTGGAACTTCGTGGACTTCCACCCTATCAACCTGCAAAAGGAGACCAGGATCCAATTGGACCTCATGGTTTTCACATTCATGTGAACGGTAACTGCACAGTAGGAGATCCACAATCCCCATTTGACGCAGCAGGTGGCCATTGGAATCCTACAAATCAGCCACATGGCAATCATGCAGGAGACTTTCCAGTCATTTTCTCTAATGGCGGTTATGCAAGAATGAACTTTTTTACCAATAAGTTTAGAGTGAATGACGTCATAGGTAAGTCAGTTATTTTACATCTTAATCCTGATGACTATAGAACACAACCAGCTGGAGATGCAGGAAAACGAATGGCTTGTGGAGTAATTGTTGGGATATAAAATTGAACAGCTATAGAGCGTTTATTAAGATTCTTGTAATCTTATTAACGCTTTTTTAATGTTTAAGTTTAAAAAATTGGAAAACCACTTAGATATTGAAGGGAATTTAACAAATTAGAAGAACTTTAAATATAATGCAAAAACGTAACTAATTCAAAATCTTAATGTTTTTGTCATGAGCGAGATAATAGATGGCGAACTAACACTGGAAAATATTCAAGACAATGAAGAGATATTCATAAATGCTAAAAATGGGGGAACTGACATGTTCAAAGAGATCAGAAGAGAAGAGAGAAAAATGGATCAAGAAGCTACGCTACAATTGTTGAAATCGGGGGATTATGGTGTATTATCTATGGCTGCTAATAATGATTATGCCTATGGTGTTCCTCTTAGTTATGTGTACATAAATGGGGCTATCTATTTTCATTGTGCAACAGAGGGGCAGAAGCTTGAGATTCTTGGCCGTAATAACAAGGTATCTTTTTGCGTTGTTGGACAAACCAAGCCATTGCCTGAACAATTTAGTATGAGATATCAAAGTGTCATTGTTTTCGGGAAAATTGAAGAAGTTGAAGTCGAAGAGAAAAGGAAAAGTTTAATTGCATTTCTAAAAAAGTATGCGAGTGGAAATATGGAAAAGGGTATGATATATTTGGAGAAAAATCAAGATAGGACAAAGGTCTTAAAGCTGACGATTGATCATTTATCTGGGAAAAACAGAAAATAACGTAGCGTGGGGTTTCCCTTCAAAAGACAGTGATTATGACGTTCGATTTATCTATATACATCACCTGCTTGATATTAGTGGATGGGATATAAGAAAGGGGTTGAATCTTTTTCGGAAATCGAACCCTGCTCTGATGGAGTGATTGTTTAGGGATTCATTGAAAGAAGAATGGAATGAGGTATTTTACAATGGAAGCTAAGAGAAAAGTTGAAGTTGTTGATCATCTTTCAAATTGGAAGAAACAATTTGAAAAGGAAGCGCAGTTCCTAAGAGAAGTATTTGGCGACTTAATCATCAATATTCACCATATCGGTAGTACAGCTATTCCTGGTATAAAAGCGAAACCGATTATAGACATGTTAATCGAAGTTAAAGAAATAGATGAAGTAGATCATTTCAATGACAAGCTATACCAATTAGGATATATTTCTAAAGGCGAAAACGGAATTGTGAATCGTAGATTTTTCATAAAGGGGGATGAATTTAATCGAACACATCACGTTCACATCTTTCAAACAGGAAATAAAGAGATTGATCGGCACATTCGGTTTAGAGATTATCTTATCAAGCATCCAGATGAAGCAGAATTCTATTCTAATTTGAAAGAAGAATTAGCCAAAAAGTATCCCTATGATATTGAGGAATATATTAAGGGTAAGGATCAATTTATCAAAGAGATTGATCAAAAGGCAGCCAAAAAAAATCTTGATTAAATAATAACTTCTGTATTTTTGAATGGTATAAATGATAAATAAAGATAAACAATATTAGCATATCTGTATCTTAAAAGAAAGAAAAAAAGAACCCACCATAGCCTTAAATATTTTTTGAGACCTAGTGGGTTCTCTTAATGATTGATATCTATACACTAATATTGATCTTATTTTCATCCACATACTTTCTAATCTCAGCTAAAAATAGATCACCATATTTTTGCAGTTTATTTTGGCCAACACCTTTAATATTTAATAATGCTTCAGCATCTACTGGATATAACCTAGCCATATCAAGTAACGTACTATCTGGAAAAATGACATAAGGCGGTAGGTTTTCCTTAGAAGAAATCTCTTTTCTCAGCTTTCTCAACAAATCAAATAATGTATTATCCTCAATTAGATTATCCTTTTTCTTATGTACTTTTTGATAAACCTTTTCGCCATTTTTTAGAACATTAACTGATTTTACAGTTATTTTTAATATAGGATATTGCCCACTTGTTAAATTTAGATACCCATCTGCTACTAAGACATTTATAATATCTCTAATCTCTTTTTCTGTATATTGACTCATAATCCCATAGGTGGATAAACGATCAAAGCCCAACTCAATTATTTTTTTATTCTTTGATCCTTTCAGTACTTGAGCCACTAAGGTACTACCAAAGCGTTCTTTTAAGCGAAAAATACAAGAGAAAATTTTTAATGCATCTTCAGTAATATCCACAAGCTCACTATCATTAGTACAAGTACTACAATAGCCACAAGAATCAGGTATATTTTCTTCACCAAAATATTCTAAAATATATTTACGGAGACAATTCGGTGTATAACAATAATCTACCATTTCCTGCAGCTTATTATATTCGTTCCTTTTTCTCTCTGGAGCCATTACTGTTTGCTCAATCATAAATTTTTGGATCATTACATCCTGTGGACCAAATAATAAGATACATTCACTAGGTTCACCATCTCGACCTGCACGTCCTGCTTCTTGATAGTAAGCTTCCATATTTTTCGGTAGATTATAATGAATAACATACCGGACATTTGATTTATCAATTCCCATACCAAAAGCATTAGTTGCGACCATTATGTTGGCATCATCAAAAAGAAAAGCATCCTGATTCCGCTTTCGTTCTTCTGTGCCTAATCCCGCATGATATTTTGCAGGATTTAAACCTATTTGCTTTAGTTCTTTATAGATTGTTTCTACTTCTTTACGTGTAGCTGCATAAATAATCCCTACTTGATTTTTGTGACTCCGAGCATAATCCAGTATATAATCTTTTTTGTTTTCCCCTTTAACAACGGAAAAAAATAGATTTTCACGGTTAAAACCTGTAACAAACAGATTTGGCTTATACAACCTCAATAGATGAATAATATCATTTTTTACTTCTTCAGTCGCAGTAGCTGTGAACGCAGCAATCGTAGGTCTTTGTGGTAATTGCTTGATAAAAGAAGAAATATAACGATAGCTTGGCCTAAAATCATGACCCCATTGCGATACACAGTGAGCTTCGTCTACTGCAACAAGAGATATTTCAAGCCCTATAATCAGTTCAGCAAAGCCTTCATTTTCTAATCTTTCTGGGGCAATATATAATAGTTTATACTTACCTTGGTTTACACCATCAATTCTTCTATTCGTTTCCGAAACACTTAATGAACTGTTTATGAAGGTAGCAGGAATTCCTATATCTTCAAGAGAATCTACTTGGTCTTTCATCAATGAGATCAATGGAGAAATCACTATAGTTACTCCTTCAAATAATAGGGCAGGGACTTGGTAGCATAGCGATTTTCCTGCTCCCGTAGGCATGATGGCAACAGTGTCCTTTTTTTCTAGGATACTAGTTATAATATTCTCCTGGCCGCCTCTAAAATTATCATAGCCATAGTATTCTTTTAGTATTTGATGTGCTTTTTCGATCATAATTGGCTCCTTATAAAATTCTGAGTTGAATTCTTTACATCCATTTTATTATTTAGCTTCCACGTTAAACAATAGAAGTTTGAAAATATTTTAAGAAATAGTGAAGAACTAAAAAATATTGCTAATAAAATCTGACTGTGATACTTTTATCCTGACTTTTGCAGCAAAATCAAAGAAAAAACAGCCTTGAACCCGCATGAATGTTGGTTTCTTGGCTGTTTTTGTATGTCCAAGAGTTGTAGTGAAAATTACCCTTTTTTGACCTCTCCTAAAATTTTTTTTATTTCTCCAAGTGACATGTATTTCTTTCCGAATTCGATGTCTAATTCCTTACCGATGTCGGTCAGTATT